>JBFYNT010000050.1:0-4392 GCA_041304225.1 Candidatus Aminicenantota bacterium | reverse complement strand
TCCGGGCACGTCTATTACGCGAGCGGGACGGGGGTCCCCGCCCCGGCCTGGAATTGGGACTTCTTCGAGGTTTTCCTGGCCGAGGCGCGGAAGAGGAAGATGGAGGTCCATCCCTGGTTCTGTGTCTTCCCCGAAGCGGGACTCCTCGGCCGGGTCCGCCAACACCCCGAATGGCTGATCCGCAGCGCCAAGGGCGAAATGGTCGGCGCCGTCAATCCGGCCCTGCCGGACGTCCGGGCTTACGAGATCGGCCTGATGCTCGAGGTCGTCGAGAAGTACGGAGTGGACTGGATCCACCTCGACTACATCCGCTATCCCTGCGAGCCCGCCGAGCCGTTCTTCAGCTTCGATCCGGAGACCCTGCGCCTCTTCAGGGAGGACACCGGGATCGACATGGCGGCCGTCAAGGCCCGCGACACGGGCAACCCGGCCTGGAACGTCTGGCTGCGCTGGAACACCGACCGGGTGACCGTTTTCGTCCGCGAGCTCCGGTCCGCGCTAAAGGCGACCGGCCGGAAGGTCCGGATCAGCGCCGCCGTCTTCCCCGACGCGGTGAACGCCCGGGTGGCCATCGGGCAGGACTGGGCGGCGTGGGGCCGCGAGGGCCTCGTCGACATGCTCAATCCCATGCTCTATACTAACGACGTGAAGCTCTACGAGACGCTGGCCCGCGAGGCCGTGGGCCACGCCAAGAGCGTGACGCTCGTTTGCCCGGGGATCGGCATCGGGACCTCCCACAACCAGAACACGCCCGAGGGCATGATCGAGGAGATGAGGATCACCAAGGCCCTGGGAGGGGACGGGGTCGTTTATTTTTCGTCCTCGAGCCTGACCCAGCCCTTCCTCGAGGCCCTGAAGAAGCGCTAGGCTTTCTTCAGCTTGTCCTTCTCGATGAGCAGCATACCCTGGTAGGAGACGTAGTTCAGGAGGATCATCACCCGCTCGCTCGCGCCGAGCTCCTTGCGGAAGACGCCCCGGAGCCCCTTGAGCGGCCCTTCCACGACCTCGATCTCGTCGCCCGGAGCCGGCTCCTCGCCGTACCTCTCGAAGACGATGAGCCCGTCCCGTTCCCGCTCCCGGATGCCGGCCACGACCTGGTCAGGGATGGCCGTCGGGCCGTCATCCCTGCCGACGACGCGCTTGACCCCCCGGGTGTATTTGACGAGCTGGTACTGCTCGGGGAACTCGAAGCGCAGAAAGGCGTAGCCCGGGAAAAAGGGGCCGACGCGCTTTTCGTGCAGGTATTTGGGACAGTAGATGGTGAACCCGCCCTCGACGAAGAGGCGCTCGACCTGGCTCTCCTTCTTGGGCTTGGTGTTGATGACGTACCAGCGGAGCATCAGCGGTCCTCCGGCCCATCGCCGGCGAGGCCCATGCCGCGGTAGACACCGGGCCTGCGGTCCTCGAGGAAGTGCCGGGCCGCGTGCGACGCGGCGTTCTTGGCGAAGTCGCAATCGGCGTAAAGGATATGGTCCCGGCCCCGCGGCGCCCGGGCCACCACCCGGCCGTCGGGGTCGACCACGTAGGATTCGCCGGCGAACTCCAGCAGGTCTTCCCGGCCCACCCGATTGACCAGGGCGACGTAGTAGCCGTTCTGGAAGGCGGCCACCTGGAGCTCGGCCTCGAAGATGCCCTCGGTCCATTCCCCCGCCGCTCCGGCTTGGGGAACGACGACGATCTCCGCGCCGGCCAATCTCAGCCCGCGCATGTATTCGGGGAAGTGGCGATCGTAGCAGATGGCGACGCCGAGCCGGCCCGCCGCGGTCCGGTGGACGAAGGTCGGGCGGTCGCCCGGCGCGTAATAACCCCGCTCGTGGAACCCCGGTCCCTCCATGATATGGACCATGCGGGTGACACCCCGGATCGAGCCGTCGGCGTCGACGACCGGCGAGGAATCGAAGGTCCGGTCCCCGTCCCGCTCGAACAGGTTGAGGACGGCGACCGTGCCGGTCTCCCGGGCCAAGGCGCAAAAGAGATCCGTCGTGGGGCCCGGGACGGTCTCGGCCAGCGACGGGCTCCCGGCCGAGGCCGGGACCTGGGGATAGAAACGCGTGAAGGCCAGCTCGGCGAAGGCGATGACGTTCGCCCCGGCCCGGGCGGCCTCGAGGTAGGCGGCCCGGCCCCGGGCCCGGTTCTCGTCCGGATCGCCGGTCGCGTGCTGTTGGACGAGGGCGATCCTCAAGCGCGGCAGGCCTTCTCGACCTCGGCGACGGTCCTGGGGATGGGCGGGCCGAGGACCCGGCGGCCCTTCTCGGTGACCAGGACGTCGTCCTCGACGCGGGCCCCGCCGAAGTCGAGGTACTTCTCGACCGCGTCGTAGACGATGAAGTCCCGGTGCTTCTTCTCCTTCCGCCAGAGGGCGTAGAGGGCCGGGATGAAATAGAGTCCCGGCTCGACGGTCAGGACGTGCCCGGGCTTGAGCTCGCGGGCCATCCGGAGGTAGGCCAGGCCGAACTGCGCGCTGCGCTCGACCTTCTCGCCGTAGCCGACGTGGTTCTCGCCGTAGTCCTCCATGTCGTGGACGTCGAGGCCCAGGTTGTGGCCGAGACCGTGCGGGAAGAACAGGGCGTGGGCGCCGGCTTCGACGGCGGCGGCGGTGTCGCCCTTCATCAGGCCGAGGCCCTTCAGTCCGTCGGCCATGACCCGGGCCGTCTGGAGGTGGATGTCCTTGAAGTTGACGCCGGGTTTGATCGCCCGGATGGCCGATTCCTGGCCGGCCAGGACGATCTCATAGACGGCCTTCTGCCGGGCGTTGAACTTGCCGCCCACGGGCACGGACCGGGTGATGTCGGAGGCGTAGCCGCTGGGCGCCTCGGCGCCGCAGTCCAGGACCAGGAGGCGCCCCTTGACGAGCAGGTTGTCGTGCTCGTGCATGTGCAGCGTCTGGCCGTTGACGGTGACAATGGGCGGGAAGGCCAGGTGCATGCCGTAGGACAGGGCGATGCCCTCCATGGCCCCTGAGACCTGGTATTCGTAGCGGCCGGGCTTGGCCAACTGCATCGCGGAAATGTACATCTCCCGGCTCACGGCCACGGCAGTCTCGATCTCGCGGATCTCTTCCTTGGATTTGATGATGCGCTGGTCGACGGAGGCCTTGATGAACGCGTAGGAAGCCTTGGCCTTGAGGTCCTTGACCGGGACGCCCAGAAGCCCGCTCAGGGCGATCTTGGCGTCGGGACGGTAAGGCGGCAGGAAGTGGACGGGCCGGCCGGCGGCCAGGGCCTGGCGTACGGTCTCTTCGAAGGCCGCCCGAGGCGCGACTTTCCGGACGCCGACGGACAGGGCCCGGTCCTTGAGCTTGGGCAGGATGCCCATCCAGATGATGTCCTCGATGCCGATGTCGTCGCCGTAAAGGGTGTCGGTGTTCTCGTCGGCGTCGACAATGGCCGCCAGGCCGGGCGACGACAGTCCGAAGAAATAGAGGAACGTGCTGTCCTGGCGGTAGTGGTAGGTGTTGGCCGCGTAGTTCATCGGGCTCTCCTCGTTGGCCAGGAACAGTATCAGGCCCGAGCCCACGGACTTCCTCAGCAGCTTCCGTCTCTCGACGTAGGTGGCGGCTTTGAACATGTCGACCTCCCGGGGATGGACTGAAGATGGATATAACAGATAATCCCGCGTCGTTCAACTCCCCGCCGAGCTAATCATGATTGAATCGGACCGGGTGGGGTGTTATGATGGCCCGCATATTCCGGGTAGGAGGCGTCATGGGCGGATTCTTCGGGGTCGCGGGCAAGACCGACATCGTCGAGGACCTGTTCTACGGCACGGATTACCACTCCCACCTCGGGACCAAGCGCGGCGGGCTGGCCGTCGGCAACGGCGCGGCCATCGTCCGCTACATCCACAACATCGAGAACGCCCAGTTCCGCTCGAAGTTCGGGGAGGACATCGGCAAGCTCCACGGGACTCGAGGCATCGGCGTCATCAGCGATTACGAGGACCAACCCCTGCTCATCCGCTCCCACCTGGGCAATTTCTCGATCGCCACGGTCGGCGTGATCAAGAACATCGACGAGCTCGTGGCCCGGGCTTTCAAGGGCAAGTGCCTCCATTTCTCCGAGATGCGGGGCGGCGAGATCAACCCGACCGAACTCGTGGCGGCCATCATCGATCAGAAGGACACCTTCGAAGACGGCATCCGTCACGTCGGCGAGATGATCAAGGGGTCTTGCTCCATCCTCATCCTGACCGAGGACGGCATTCTCGCCGCGCGCGACAAATACGGCCGGACGCCGGTCGTGCTGGGCCGGAAGCCGGGGGCCTGCGCGGCTTCCCTGGAGACCTGCGCCTTCCCCAACCTCGGCTATGAGATCGACCGCTATCTCGGGCCGGGGGAGGTCGTCAGGATCACCCCGGACGGATTCGAGCAGGTGGTCCCGCCTGGCGACAAGC
>JBFYNT010000049.1:0-5933 GCA_041304225.1 Candidatus Aminicenantota bacterium | reverse complement strand
CCGATCTCGGCGAGCGGGCCCACGGGTTCATGGAGGAACATCAGCGAGGCCTGGAGGTCCCCGATCAGGCTTTCCCGGTCCCTGTCCCGGCGCGCGGCCGAATTCTGCCCCCTCTCGCCCGTCCGCAGGGGCCGGGCGATGAGGACCAGGCCCTCGCGGCCGGCGAACGAGATCCGGCTCGACGACAGGGCGACATCGACGGCGCCGCCGTCGGTCCGCCGGAGCACGGTCTCCTCCGCGTTCAGCCCGGCCGGCTCATGGACCCGGACGGCCGCGTCCGCGGCCAGGATCTCGTCGAGGTCGAGCAGGCCGAGCCCGTTCTCGGAGACGCCGAGCAGGGCCAGCATGGTCGGATTGGCGAAGGCCGGACGGCCCTCGAGCACCATCAGGGTCCCCTCGGTCGCCGATTCGACGAGCGTCCGGTACTTTTCGTGCGATTCCCGGAGCTCGTCCTCGGCATGGGCCCGCCGGCGCTCGAGGCGCATGCTCTGGGCCGCCACGAACAGGAGCAGCAGGGCGCACAGGACGGTGATGCCGATGGAGACACCGACGAACCGTCCGGCCATGGCCCGGATCTCTCCCTGGACGTCCTCGATGTAGAGGCCGGTGCCCAGGATCCAGCCCCAGGGCGCGAACTTCTTGATGAAGGACTGTTTGGGCTCGAGGCGGTCCGGGTCGTCCTTCCACTGCCAGACGTATTCGACGTAGGCCTCGTCCCGGTCGCGAAGGATGTTGGCGAACTCGACGAAGATGCGGACGCCGCGGGGGTCCTGGAAGTCGGAGACGTCCCGGCCGTCGAGGTCGGTCCGGTAGGGATGCATGATCATCCGGACGCCGAGGTCGGTGATCCAGAAATAATCCTTGCCCTCGGCGCCGTAGCGGAGGCCGCGAATGCGCTCGGCCGCGGCCTTCTGCGCCTCCTCGGGCGGGAGGCGGCCGGCCCGGGCGTCGGCGTCGTACTCGGCCAGGATGCCCGAGGCGACATTGGTCAGCTCCCGGATGGTGTCCCGTTTGCGCTCGAGGAGCCGCTGTTCGAAGGCCGGAATGAGCACCCGGAAGAGAAAGACGACGAACAGCGTGATGGCCAGCGCCGTCGGCAGGAGGATGCGCAGAAGGAAGGACCGCCGGCCCGGACGGGGCACGTCCCGATGGGCGGCGGGCTCGCCGGGGACCGGACGGCCGGCCGCGCCCGACGCCCGTTTCAGGAGGGCATCCCGGAACGCCCGCCACAGCGCCAGGGGCATCTCCATGGCGGTTTCGGTCGAGCCCGGCAGGCCCGCGCCGTGGTAATCGCTCCCGGCGCTGGCCACGAGCCCGTGCCGTGAGGCTAACGCGACCAACTCGCGTCTGAGGCTCTCGGGGTATCCGGGGTAGAAGGCCTCGAGTCCGTCGAGTCCCCAGGCCTTGTACCTTTCGACCAGCTTTTCGAGGGCGGCGAGGTCGGGGCGCTCCCCGGGCACGACCGGATGGGCGAGGACGGCCAGCCCGCCCGCGCCGTGGAGGACCTGGATGGCCTCGGCCGGGGAAACGGGTCCCGGCGCGGACCGGGCCAGGAGCGCTTTCAGGGCCTTGTCGTCCGGGTCGAACCCGTAGCCGAGGATGTGCTTCTCCCCGGCGTCTCGGTCGACGACGGTCAGCTCGACGCCGGCGACGAACCCGACCCCCTTCTTTCTCGCGGCTTCGCGGAAGGCGGGCAGGCCGTCGATGGTGTCGTGGTCGGTCAGGGCCGCGGCCCGGACCCCGGACGCCGCCAGCCGGTCGGCCAGCTGGGCCGGAGCGAGGTCCCCGTCGCTGAGCTGGGAATGGCCGTGCAGATTGACGCGGAGGAATTCGGACACGGGGCTTTCGTTCCCCTCCCCGGGGCCGCCCAACCATAGCACCTCCGGTGAATTACTGTCAATAGCCCGGAAACGCCTTGATTTTTCCCTGAACCTGTGAGATAAAGGCGGGCATCACGATCGGACTTTCGAGGCCCCCCGGGGACCGGAAGGGCCGGCCGATAGAGCAGATATGGAGGGAGAGAGCCCATGTTGCACGAGCCAGCCGCGAAGACGGGACCGGATCCCGCTTTTCAGTTCAAGAGGCGCCTGGGCGCCTGGATGTTCGTCCTCTACGCGCTCGTCTATGCCGGATTCGTGGTCGTCAATCTGGTCCGGCCCGGCGCGATGGAGATCGTCCTGTTCGGCGGATTGAACGTGGCCGTCGTCTACGGCTTCGGCCTGATCATCTTCGCCCTCGTCCTGGCCCTCATCTACAGCCGGGCCTGCGGCCGGCGCGAGAAGCGCCTTCACCAGGCCGAGCCCCAGGGAGGCCGGTCATGAACGTCCTGTCGATCGTCCTGTTCGTCCTCTTCGTCGCCTTCGTCCTGGGCATCTCTTTCTACTTCGCCGGGCGGGCCAAGTCGGCCAGCGGCTACTACGCCGCCGGCGGCAGGATCCATTGGGGCATCAACGGCATCGCCTTCGCCGGCGACTACCTCTCGGCCGCGTCCTTCCTGGGCATCTGCGGCATGATCGCCACGGCCGGATACGACGGCTTCCTCTACTCCATCGGCTACCTGGCCGGCTGGATCGTCGCTTTGTTCATCGTCGCCGAGCCGCTCAAGCGCCTGGGCAAGTACACCTTCACCGACGCCCTGGACGCCAATTACAACCACCGCGGCATCAAGCTCATGGCCGCCATCAGCACGTTGCTCGTCTCCATCTGCTACCTCATCCCGCAGATGGTCGGCGCGGGCGTCCTGGTCACGCCGCTGCTCGGGCTGCCCCACGCCGTCGGGGTCATCCTCGTCGGGCTCATCGTCATCACCATCGTGGCCACGGCCGGCATGACCTCGACGACCTACGTCCAGTTCATCAAGGGCGCGCTCCTGCTCGTCTTCTCGTTCGTCCTGGTCACCGTCGTCCTCATCCGGGGGCTCTCGACCAAGCCCGACCAGGGCGGCCGAGTCCCCCATCGGGAATACCGGACCCTGGCCGCGACGGAATCGGAGGGCGCCCTGGCCCTCGACGACCCGGCCTGGCAGATCGCCGCCGTGCGCGAGGTCAAGGGCCTGCGCTTCGTCAAGCTCCTGAGCGACGGCCGGGAGAGCTGGTGGACGGCGGAGAAGGACGCGGCGACCGGGGCCCTGAAGCTCCGGGAATCCCAGTTCACGGCCCGCCTGGCCGACGGGACCCAGATGGTCAACGGCAGCCCCGCGTCCAAGGAGAACGAGTTGTCCCAGGTCGGCAACATGGAGGCGATCGCCGGGAAGACCGGGCCGGAAGCCTCGACCGGGAGCCTCAACCCCTTCAAGTTCCTCTCGCTCGTCGGCGACCCGAAAAGCCGGATCAAGCTC
The DNA here is from genome assembly GCA_041304225.1 of Candidatus Aminicenantota bacterium. Lineage (GTDB taxonomy): Bacteria > Acidobacteriota > Aminicenantia > Aminicenantales > Saccharicenantaceae > RBG-16-66-30. Next base: position 2,596 of record JBFYNT010000049.1, on the reverse strand, counting down.
TGGAAGAACGCCTCCTTCGACGACAACGGCGGCCGGGTGACGGTCTACTATCCGGTCTTCGCGGCCGGCAACAAGGTCCTCCGGCCGGGTCAGAGGTTCAAGGTCGAAGGCACGACGACCGACCGGATCGACTTCCTGTCGCTCATGCTGGCCCTGTTCCTGGGCACGGCCGCCCTGCCCCACATCCTCATCCGCTACTATACGGTCCCCAGCCCGGCCGCGGCCCGAAAATCGACCATCGTGGCCATCGCCGCCATCGGCTTCTTCTACATCCTGACGCTGTTCATGGGCTTGGGGGCGATGACCAACGGGACCGTCAACCTGCTCGACGACAACATGTCGGCGCCCCTGCTGGCCCGCTCCTTCGGGACGTTCCTGTTCTCGATGATCTCGGCCATCGCCTTCGCCACCGTGCTGGGCACGGTCAGCGGTCTGATCATCGCCGCCTCCGGCGCGGTGGCCCACGACCTGCTCGACCGCTACGCCAAGGTCATCAAGAGCGACAAGCAGAAGGTCGCGGCCGGCAAGATCGTCGCCTTCGCCGTGGGCGCCTTGGCCATCGTCCTGGGGATCATCTTCAAGGGCGTCAACGTCACCTTCCTGGTCGGCCTGGCCTTCGCCGTGGCGGCCTCGGCCAATCTGCCGTCGATCGTCATGATGCTGTTCTGGAAGAGAACGACCGCCCGGGGCATCACGGCCTCGATCTTCGTCGGCGTCTTCTCGTCGATCGGCCTGATCCTCTTCTCGCCGACGATGTTCGAGCTCTACGGCAAGGACCCCCTGACGGCCCCGTTCCCGCTGAAGAACCCGGGCATCGTCTCGATCCCGCTGAGCTTCCTGACGCTCGTCCTCGTGTCCCTGCTCACCCGTAAGAAGGCGGAGAAAGCGGCCGCCCCGGCCGTCTGACCGGACAAAAAAAACGGGCCGTTCCGGACCGCGTCGACCGCGGCCCGGGACGGCCCTTTCGTTGTTTGACCTGTCCCTTACATCCCGTACTTGGCGATGATGTCCTGCTTGGTCTTGCCCAGGATGTCGAACGCCTTGCCGACCTTGGTGAAGGCCTCGAGCGCCTTGTCCAGGTGGTGCGTCTCGTGGCCGGCCGAGATCTGGGTCCGGATGCGGGCCTGGCTCTGGGGGACGACCGGGAAGAAGAAGCCGATGGCGTAGATGCCTTCGTCGTAGAGGGCCCGGGAGAAGTCCTGGGCCAGCTTGGCGTTGAAGAGCATGACCGGGACGATGGGCGTGTCGCCTTCCTTGAGGACGAAGCCGGCCTCGGTCAGGCCCTTGCGCCAGTAGGCGGCGTTGCGCTCGAGCTTGTCGCGCCGCTCGGTCGACTTGGAGATGATGTCCATGACCTTGAGGACGCCGGCCACGACCACGGGGGCGATGGTGTTGGAGAACAGGTACGGCCGGGCCCGCTGGCGGCAGAGCTCGACGAGCTCGCGGCGGCCGCTGACGCAGCCTCCGGAGGCCCCGCCGAGGGCCTTGCCGAAGGTCGTCGTGATGACGTCCATCTGGCCGACGACGCCGCACTTCTCGTGGGTGCCCCGGCCCGTCTTGCCGATGAAGCCGGAGGCATGCGACTCGTCGACCAGGACCATGGCGTCGTATTTCTGGCAGACCGCGGCCATCTCGTCGAGCTTGGCCGTGTCCCCGTCCATGGAGAAGACCCCGTCCGTGACCACCAGCTTGAGGCGCTTGTCGGCGTGGAGTTGGAGCTTCTCCTCGAGGTGGCCCATGTCGGAGTGCTTGATCGTGTCGTGCATGGCGCTGCACAGGCGGATGCCGTCGACGAGCGAGGCGTGGACGAGGCGGTCGGAGATGATGACGTCGTCCTTGGTCAGGATGGCCTCGAAGACGCCGGCGTTGGCGTCCATGCAGGAGGGGAAGAGGAGCGTGTCCTCGGTCCCCAGGAACTCGGTCAGGCGGTGCTCGAGCTCGCGGTGGATGTCCTGGGTGCCGCATATGAAGCGGACCGAGGACATGCCGTAGCCGCGGCTGACGAGGCCTTCGTGCGCCGCCTGGACCACGTCGGGGTGGCTCGACAGCCCGAGGTAGTTGTTGGCGCACATGTTGATGACCTTCTTGAGGGGGGCGCCGGCCGGGAATTCGACCTCGATGTCGGCCGCCTGGGGCGAGTGGATGAACCGCTCCTGCTTGAAGAGCCCCGCCTCCTGGATGCCCTTGAGCTGGGCCTGGTAGGTGCCGCGGATCTTGTCACTGTAGGCCATGGTCTTAGCCCTTCTTGGCCACGAAGCGCTCGACGAGCGTGACGATCTTGTTGACCGAGTCGAAGGCCTCGGGGGAGGCGTCCTCGTCGGGGATGGAGATGGCGTACTTGTTCTCGAGGAAGCGCTTGAGCGAGACCATCGAGAACGAGTCGACGATGCCGCCCGAGATGAGGGGCGTGTCGTAGGTCAGCGGCTCGCTGTCGTCCTCCAGGTATTCCTTGGTGACGTAATTCAGGACGATGTCTTTGAGTTCTTCGGCCATGAGGGATCTCCTTTATCTAATCGTTTTCGAGGGTGGACGTGTCGCCGATCTCCTCGCCCCATTCCTTGGCGTGGAGGAGCCGGCGCATGATCTTGCCGCTCCG
>JBFYNT010000048.1:0-4051 GCA_041304225.1 Candidatus Aminicenantota bacterium | reverse complement strand
GGCCATCAGCGTCCCCATCTCGCGGCGGCGGTGGAAGATCGACAGGACCTGGGTGTCGAAGATGGCCAGCATGGCCAGGGCCAGGAAGATGGCGTAGAGGATCGAGCTCCCGGCGGTCTTGGATTCGACCATGGCCCGGAGGTCGGCCAGGAAGTCGTCTTGGCCCCGGAAGACCCAGCCGTCGGCCGAGCCGGCCGCGGGGCGGGCCGCGCCCTGGGCCAGGACGGCGTAGGTCGCCTCGCCGGCGAGGCCGGTCATCTCCCGGAGCCGGGCGAGCGGCACCCAGACCTGGCCCGAGTCGATCGTCTGGACCGAGGTCTTCATGACCTCGACGACGGCCGCGTCGCGGGCGTCGAAGGTGCCGCGGGCGTCGCGCCACTGGAGGGTGAAGGCGTCGCCCTTCTCGAGGCCGGTCGTCCTGGCCATGCGGTCGCCGATGAGGACGGGGATCTCGTCGCCGGCCAGGGAGGCGCCGAGGAAGGAGGTCGGGATGTCGACGACGGTCTGTCCGGGGTCGATGCCCTTGACCCGGACGGTGAACAGGCGGCCGCCGGGGTAGATCGTGCCTTGGACGACCAGGACGGGCGCGGCTCGGCCGGCCGCGGCGAGGGCGGCGAGGGGCGCGGGCACGGGTCCGTGGGCCTCGGCGAGGCTCAGCGGGTCGTACGGATCGTAGGCCGGATGCTGGGAGTGGCCGCCGCCGATCTCGGCGGCGATCATGGCCTCCTCGGCCTGCTTGTTCATCCCTTCGAGGAGGCCCTGGGTGAAGATGATCAGGACGAAGGAGAGCGACAGGACGAAGACGTTGAGCCAGGTCCGGAGGCCGGCCCCGAGCAGGTTCTTGAGCGCCAGCCTGAGGATGGTCACGTCTTCCCTCCGGCGGCCTCGAGGCCGTCGCCGGGACGGCCGTCGACAGGTTCGTCGTCGGCGACGCGGCCGTCGACGAGGGTGATCTTGCGCCGCAGGTATCGCATGACCTTGCCGTCGTGGGTGGCGAAGATGAAGGTCGTGCCGAGCTCGCGGTTCAGCCGCTCCATGGTCTGGAGGATGTTGTGGGAGTTCTCGGCGTCGAGGTTGGCCGTCGGCTCGTCGGCCAGGACGATGTCCGGTTCCTTGACGACGGCCCGGGCGATGGCCACGCGCTGGCTCTGGCCGCCGGAGAGCTGGGCGGGCTTGGACTTGGCCCGGTCGGCCAGGTGGACCCAATCGAGGGCGGCCATGACCTTGCGGCGGCGTACGGCCGCCGGGTCGCCGAGGAGGAGCAGGGCGAACTCGACGTTCTCGTAGACGGTGTAGACGGGCAGGAGGTTGAAGGTCTGGAAGATGAAGCCGATGTGGCGGTTGCGCAGGCGGGCGGCCTCCTTGTGGGTCAGGGTCTCGATGCGCTGGCCCATGACCACGGCGCTGCCCTCGGTCGGCGCGTCGAGCGAGCCGAGGATGTTGAGCAGGGTCGTCTTGCCGGAGCCGCTCGGCCCGACCAGCCCGGCGAATTCGCCCCGGTCGAACGAGAGGTTGACGCCGGCCAGGGCCTCGAGCTTGTGCGGGCCCATGGCGTAGATCTTCTTCAGGTCCTTCGTCGCGATGAGCGGTGCGTCGGTCATGGAGGCCTCGATGACGGTCCTAGAAGTAGTATCCGAGCAGGAGCTGGAAGCCCTTGCCGGCGAACGAGGAGGAGCCCGGCTGCCCGGGGAAGATCCGCAGCTCCTCGGGGTTCCAGAACAGGCTGGCGCTGAAGGACAGGGCGTTGGAGGTCCGCTTCCAGGTCAGGAAACGGTAGACGCCGCGGTTCCTCCAATCGTAGTAGAAGATCCCGTCGAGCTCGTCGAGGAGCCCGAGGGAATAGCGGGCGAGCAGGCCCGTGAAGTCCAGGGTCGTGCCGCGGGCGAGGGCCCGGGCGCTCGACTCGAGCCGGAAGTGCTCGGCCAGGACCGTCAGCCCCCGGCCCAGGCCGAAGGTGTAATCGAGGCCGGCGTTGAGGGCCAGCTGGTAGGGCAGGGGCAGGAGGGGCGTCCGCTGGTGGACCAGGGCCCCCTCGAGCCAGAGGCCGACGCCGGCGTCCCATTTGCCGTCGAGCCCGAAGCGGTCCTCGGGAACGGGCGCCACGGGGAGCGGCGAGGCCGGGTCCATGACCGGGACGAGGCCGTCGATCGCCGCCCTGCGGCGGTGGTAGGTCGCGGCGATCTCGCCCTTGAAGAGCGGGACCTGGACGCGGCCGCCGAACTCGGGGCTCTTCCTGTCGGGCGGGGCCAGGTCGAAGCCGCGCGCGGCGTCGTTGCCGTACATCGCCCAGGCCCAGACGTTGGCGTTGCCGCGGGTGTAGTAGCGCAGGAGCAGGGCGTAAACGCCTTCGGTCAGCTGGAGCGGGTCGCGGGGGTCGATCGTGTCGAACCACATCATCGGACGGAAAAGGGTGGCCGAGCCGAAGCTGACCTTCTGGAGGCCGACGCGGGCCTCGAAGCGCGGGGTCGAAAGCCGGAGCCAAGCGCGGTAGGGCTTGATGTCGCCGGAGGTGACGTCCTCGGCGTCGTCGAAGAACTGCGCTGAGCCGGCGGCGTCGGCGGAGGCTTCGGCGTCGAGGGTGACGCCGCGGCCAAGGGAGAGCGAGAACTTGACCTCGGGGATGAAGCGCAGGCCGATGAAAGGCTCGAACGCGGCGTCGAAGCGGGCCGTCGACCGGGCCGTGAGCAGCCCGCCGAGCGTGAAGGTCGAGGCTTCGGCAGGCAGGGGAGAGGACGAGAGGAGCAGGAGGGCGGTGGCCAGAGGAAACGCGGCGCCGAGGGATCGAAGGGGGGTCCGCTTCATGGGTGGTCTGTGCCGTTGGGCCTTCTCCGCTCCGTCATTCTTCCACAGGGCCGGGACCTTGTCAAAATCCGCTTAGCGGGTTTCCCCCTTTTTGCCGACGACATGGTCGCGGTAGGTCTCGACGGCCTCGATGCGGATGTTCTTGACGATGATATTGACGTGGATGCGCATGACGGCCTTGGCCATCACCAGGTAGCCCTCGGGCAGGACCAAGAAGTCGACCTCCATCTCCATGCGCTTGAGGGGGCCGGGCTTCTTGGCCAGGGTCAGCTCGGCCCGGCGGACGTCGTAGGTGAGGGGATCGACGAAATAGAGCCCTTCGAGCTTCTCGTCGGAGCGGACGCGGGACCGGGAGCGGAGGAGGAGCGCCGGCGCGCCGGCGAGATCGGCCGAGCCCTCGACCGTGAAATCGTATCCGGAACGCCTGTCGGGGCCGAAGGGGAGGACCTCGTCGCGGGCCATGTCGAGACTGCGGCGGCCGCGGCTCCGCTGGTCTTGTTTACGCTCGCCGTCGGTCGAGCGGCGCTGCTTGGCCGCCCTCTCACGGGCCTCTTTCCGCATCTCCTCGGTGACGTCGCGCGTCCTTCCCCCCTCGGTCTCCGTGGCGCTCACGATCTCCTCGGACCAGAACGAGCCGTCGACGGTGACGATCTTCTCCGCGGCCGTCGTCGTCTTGGGTTTCCACTCGGCGGTCATCCGCGACGTCGTCGAGCGGGCCCGGGCCTGCCACGATCCGAGCTCGGGGTAGGCGGCGATGCGCTCTCCGATCCGGGCCACGATCTCGGCGGGGTCGGGAGTCTGGGCGAGGGGAGGAGCCGTGGGCGGCGGGGTCGGGGAGGGTTTCGCGAGGAGCGCGAGAGACAGAACGAAAAAGGCCGAAGGACCCAGCGCGGCGAGCCGAGACCGCTCTTTTGGGCCGAAGAAGGGCTCTCTGTGGCGAACGGGCTTGCTGCGCATCGGCTGTTCTCGGATATCCACGCTACCAGTCGGGCCCGCTCTTGTCAAAAGCTGGGGCAAGGTCCTTTACGTCCGGGACCGGGTTCTCGGGGGGGTACGTGGCATGGACTTTGCTGAATGAGCGTTGTAGGATGCAGCCACTCGTTGGATCGGCAGGAAAGGAGCCAGGATGAGAAAAACGACGGGTATCGCGGGTCGCATTTCGAGAAGAGGCTTCCTGGGGGCATCGATGGCCGCGGTCACGGCGGCCGGGCTCAGGGCCGGCCGCGGCCGCGCGGGCCAGGACGCGGCC
>JBFYNT010000047.1:0-9865 GCA_041304225.1 Candidatus Aminicenantota bacterium | reverse complement strand
GGTCGACCTTCCACTACGGCCGCTGGCACTGGGGCGTCGACATGGGCTGGTACTGGATCCCCATGAACATGTGGGGCCCGGCCTGGGTCAACTGGTGGTGGGACGACCTCTACTTCGGCTGGGCGCCGCTCAGCTACTGGGGCTACCCCGGCGTGCTGATGGGCGGCATGTATTACGGCCACTACTACGGCGACTACTACCCCTACGGATCCCGCGCGCTGACCGTCGTTCGCCGCAACAGCCTCAAGGACCCCCACATCTCCGCCAACGCCCTGCGGGGCGACTCCCTCAAGAGCCTGAACCGGATGAACCTCGCGAGCCAGAGCCCCAACGTCAGGCCGGCGGGGACCAAGATCTCCGTCCAGCCCCTCGACGGGGGCCGGGTCATGCTCCGCAACGACCGGACGGCCGGGCTCGAACGGGACGCCCGGATCGACCGGCGGGCCGGGGGCGGGACGTCGTCCTCGACCGGCCCCCGCGCCATCCGCAAGCCGGACGCGCCGTCCGGGACGAAGGGCACGACGAAGAGCGGTACGGCGGCCAAGCCGTCGAGCGTCAAGGGCGCCGACCGGGGCACGAAGTCCTCGGGCTCGGCCAAGCCGTCGAGCTCGGGCGGCCACGCTACCCGCAAGAAGGACGGCGAGCCGGCGACTTCCGCTAGCTCGTCCGTCGGATACAAGAGCGATCCGTCGGTCGCCGGCACGGCCGCGCGCACGGGCGCGGCGCGGACGGCCTACGGCTATCCGTCGTCCCCGACGATCAAGGCGCCGGCGACGTCCTACGGTGACGGCGGCCGGGCCCGGGCCGGATCCTACGCCGGCCCCTATTCCCGCCCGTCCTCGGGCGGGACGTATGCGAAACCCTCTTCGGGGCGCACGAGCGGCACGGTTTCCCGGCCTTCGTCGGGCCGGTCGAGCGGCGCCCGCACGGGCTCGTCCTCGTCGGGGAGATCGTCGGGCAGCGCGTCGCGCGGCTCATCGTCCCGCGGCTCTTCGGGTTCCGCGTCGCGGGGCTCGTCCTCGGGTTCGCGCGGGAGCTCGGGCGGCGGCGCCCACAAGAAATAGCAACCCCTTTCCACCAGGGGGGCGTCCCTTCCGCTGGCCGGTTGGGGAGGGACGTCCCCTTTTTTTTTGTCCTAGTGGTCTTCGGCGGTCTTTTCGCGTCCGTAGTAATCGTAGACGCGGAGGTGGTCGGCGTTCGTGCAGAACCGCGACGGCTCCGAGCCCGGGAAGAAGACCTCCTTGAACGGGAAGAGGCAGCTCGGCGTGGCCAGGAGCCCGGTCTTCTTGTCGATCTCCATGAACAGGAGGTTCGGCGGGACCTCGAAGTCGGGCGGCTGGAAGTCGACGAGGCCCTCCTCCGCGGCCGCCTTCTTCTCGTCCTCGATGACTCGCTCGAAGAAATCCTGCCAGATGGGCAGGGCCGCCGCCGCGCCCGTCTGTCTCTCTCCAAGCGGGATGGGCAGGTCGTGTCCGACCCAGACGCCCGCGCAGAGCTCCGGCGAGAAGCCGACGAACCAGGCGTCCGAATAATCGTCGGTCGTCCCGGTCTTGCCGGCCAGGGGCCAGCCGAGCACCGAAATGGCCGCCGCGGTCCCGCCCTCGGACTCGACCACCCCGCGCATCAGGTAGGTCATCATGTAGGCGGTCTGGGGCGAGACGACCTCTTCCGACTCGACCCTGGCCTCCTCGAGGACGTTGCCGTCCTTGTCCTCGATGCGGGTGATGAAATAGGGCCGGAAACGGACGCCCTTGTTGGGGAAGGTCGAAAAGGCCGAGACCATCTCGAGCAGCGTGACCTCGAAGGTGCCGAGGCTGAGGGACAGATAGGGATTGAGCTGGGAGGTGATGCCGAAGCGGCGGCAATAGCTGACGCCGACCTGGGGCGAAATGAAGTCCAGGAGCTTGGCCGTGACGACGTTGCGCGACTGCTCGAGGCCGGTCCGGACCGTGACGATGCCCTTGTATTTCCGGTCGTAGTTCTTGGGCGACCAGGGCTCGCCGTCCCAGCGGTCGATGAAGGTCACCGGCTCGTCGGCGATAAGGCTGGCCGGGGTGAAGCCGTTCTCCAGGGCGGCCGTGTAGAGGAAGGGCTTGATCGACGAGCCGGTCTGGCGGGGCGCCTGGACGGCCCGGTTGAACTGGCTCTCCCCCCAGGCGTAGCCGCCGACCAGGGCCTTGATCTGGCCCGTCCGGGGGTCGATGACCACGAACGCGCCGTTGCGAACGGGCTTCTGGGTGAGGGAGACCTTGGCTTCCTTAGCCGCTTCGTCGTAGGAGACGATCCGGACCTGGACGATGTCGCCCTTCTTGATCAGGGCGTCGAGGCGGGAGGCTTTCGTCCAGTCGATGTCCTTGGCGGTCATCCGGCCGACGGCGTTCTTGACCCGGACGGAGGCCTCGGCGCGGGCGGCGTCGAGGACGATGGCGTCATAGACCTCGTTCGGTTCGAGCGCCTGGTTCTCCCAGGTCAGGAGCCACTGCTCCTCGAGGCCGGCCTTGGGCAGGGCGACCAGGGTCTTGAGGACCTCGGGCCCGGCCTTGAGCAGATTCGGCTTGTCGGCCCGCCAGCCTTTCAAGAGGTTCTCGGTCCGGCGCAAGCCGTCCCGGAGGGCCCGCTCGGCGTAGCGCTGGAGGGTCGGATCGAGCGTGGTGTAGACCTTGAGCCCGGACCGGTAGAGGCCGTCGTAGCCGTAGTTCTTCTCGAGGTAGCGGCGGACCTCCTCGAAGTAGTAGGCCCCGAACTCGGCGCTCGTCCGACGCAGAGGCAGGACCTCCAGCGGCCTCTGCTTGAGGGCGTCTCCCTCGGCCCGGGTCAGGTAGCCCTCGGCGACCATCCGGTTGAGGACATGGTTGCGGCGGTCGAGGGTGAGCTTGGCCTTGGTGTAGGGCGAATAGAGCGACGGGCCGCGGAAGATGCCGGCGATCGTGGCGGACTCGACGAGGTCGAGGTCCTTGACGTCCTTGCCGAAGAAGAGATTGGCCGCGGCCTGGACGCCATGGGTCCCGTGGCCGAGGTAGAAGTGGTTGCAGTAGAGCTCGAGGATCTTCTCCTTGGGATAGAGCTTCTCGATCTCCCGCGAAACCCAGAGCTCCTTGAGCTTGCGCCGGAGGCTGACCTCCCTATGGAGGAAGAGCGAGCGGGCCAGCTGCTGGGTGATGGTGCTGCCGCCCTCGGGGCGCTTGCCGCCCAGGACCTTGAAGACGTCGGCCCAAAGGGCCCGCAAAATGCCCCGCATATCCACGCCGCCGTGGCTGAAGAAGCTGGGGTCCTCGGTGGCCACGATGGCGTTGACGAGCGAGCGGGGCAGCCGGCTGTACGGGACCTCGACGCGCTTCTCCTCGGCGAACTCCTTGAGCGGCTGGCCGTCGGCCGTGTAGATCGTAGTGATGAGCTTGGGCCGGAAGCTGTTGATGTCGGCCACGTTCGGCAGGTTGTCCTTGATGGCGACATAGGCGCCGAGGATCGCGCCCAGGCCGAGGGCCAAGCCGGCCAGCATCAGGCCGAGAACGGCCTTAAGGACGGTCTTCTTGTCGAATTTCTTGATCTTGATCTTAAGGTTCGGGATCTTCATGGGTTCTTAAAGCCATCATAGCAAAACGCCCTCTCGATGACAAAAATAATGGGGACGTTTCTATTTAATTTGTTAATGATATGAATACAAGATGAAAAAAATTAATAGAAACGTCCCCATTAATGTAACAGGCGCGCGATATGATCCCAAATGGCGCGGGAGACGGCGCGGGGGTCCGCCCGGCCGTCGAGGTGGACGAACTTCGGCCCCTTGAAACTCAGGAAGATCTTTCGGACCCGGACGAGGTAGTCCTCGCGCTCGAACAGCTCGTCCCGGGTCTTCCGGCCGCGGATGCGGGCCAACCCGGCTCCGGCGTCGACGTCGAGCACGACGACCAGGTCGGGTGGCACGGCGAAGGACTCATTGAGGCGGCGGATGCGGCCCGGGTCCAAGCCTTTAGCCCCTTGGTAAGCGATGGTGGAAAAGTAGTAGCGGTCGAGGACGACGACCTTGCCGGCGGCCAGGGCCGGCCGGAGGTTCCTCTCGACGTTCTCCCGCCTGTCCTTGACGAAGAGGTCGAGCTCCTGCTCGGGGGTCAGAGAGTCGGCCCGGGCGGCCTGCCGCTTGATCTCCCTCCCCCACCTCCCCCGCGTCGGTTCCCGGAAGAAGGCCGCCCGGAACCCCCGGCGCCGGAGCCGGCGCAGGAGGCGGCGGGCCTGGGTCGTCTTGCCCGAGCCGTCGATCCCTTCGAGGACGATAAGGAGGCCGCGGCGGCGCTGAATGCTCATTTCGGGGCCATCTTAGCCTGTCCGGGCTTGGTTTTGCAATCCCATGCGGACGGAAAATCGGGGACGTTTTCGAATAATGGGGACGTTTCTATTTATTTTGTTAATGATATGAATACAAGATGAAAAAAATAAATAGAAACGTCCCCATTATTCGGGCGCAACCATCGCCCCCCCGCGAGCGTTGGGAAAGGGTTGGAAGAATTGAAAATCCGCGCCCGATATGATATTTTTGAATCTCACCTAGGGAGGTCAATCATGAAGAAATACGGCTGGGTGGCATTTACGAGCTTCACCCTGGGCCTGCTCCTGGCGGGCTACCTGTTCCTCTATACCCCCGACAAGCCGACGCCCGTCCCGGGCGTCTTCGCCAAGGCCGAGACCGCGGCCCCGGCGGCGAACCTCTTCGCCTCCGCCCCGCCCCAAGAGAAGGCGACCCTGGACTTCGTCACCATCGCCGAGAAGATCGGCCCGGCCGTCGTGCGCATCGAGGCCGACCGCCGCCAGGAGTCCCGCGGTCGCGGCATGGGCGGCGACTGGCCCTTCGGCGACGACTTCTTCGACCGCTTCTTCGGCCAGCCCCGGCCGAACCAGCCCGAGTCCAACACGGTCCAGGTCGGCGGCACGGGCTTCTTCATTACCCCCGACGGCTACATCCTGACCAACAACCACCTCGTCGAGAAGGACAAGACGACCCGCGTGGTCATCACCACGCTCGGAGGCAAGGAGTACGAGGCCAAGATCGTCGGCACCGATCCCGGCACGGACCTGGCCCTGCTCAAGGTCCAGGCCAAGGACATGCCCTACGCCGAGCTCGGCGACTCGGCCAAGGTCAAGGTCGGCGAATGGGTCCTGGCCATCGGCAACCCCCTGGGCATGGAGCACACGGTCACGGCCGGCATCGTCAGCTACAAGGGCCGCCAGATCGACACCCAGAGCTACCAGGACTTCATCCAGACCGACGCGGCCATCAACCGCGGCAACAGCGGCGGCCCGCTCATCGACATGAAGGGCGAAGTCGTCGGCATCAACTCGAACATCCTGACCGAGGGCTTCGCCGGCAACATCGGCATCGGTTTCTCCATCCCCTCCAACATCGCCAAGAAGGTCGTCGTCCAGCTCAAGGAGAAGGGCCGGGTCGTCCGCGGCCGCCTCGGCGTCCAGACCTACGCCCGGGACCTGACCGAGGGCATGGTCAAGCAGTACAAGCTCAAGGCCAAGGCCGGGGCCCTGATCAGCTCGGTCGAGCCCGACTCCCCCGCCGAGCGGGCCAAGCTCCGCCAGTACGACGTCATCGTCCAGGTCAACGGCGAGCCGGTCAAGAACAGCGACGACCTGCGCTTCAAGATCGCCGACATCCAGCCCGGCAAGAAGGTCGACCTGGTCGTCGTCCGCGACGGCGAGGAGATGAAGGTCACGGCCACCGTCGACGAGCTCGAGCCCGAACCCGAGAAGGGCCAGGTCGCCAGCGCCGACAAGGACATCGGCGTCTCCGTCGTCGCCCTGACGCCCAATTCGGCCCGCCGCTACGGCCTGCGAACGAGCGAAGGCCTGCTCATCACCGAGGTCCGCCCCGGCAGCGAGGCCGCCCGCGAGAACCTGGCCCCCGGCCTGATCATCATCGAGGTCAACCGGAAGCGGGTGACCGCGGTCCGGGACTTCGAGGAGATCCTCAAGAAGACCGCGAGCGGCGACGAGGTCATCCTGCTCGTCCGCCAGGAGATCGACGGGAAGCCCCAGGACTACATCGCCACCGTCAAAGTGCGCTGATGAGGTTCACCAAGCTCCACGGCTTGGGCAACGACTTCCTGGTCGCCCATCCGGGCGAAGGCCCGGTCCCCGGGGCCGCCGGCGAGCTGGCCCGCCGCATTTGCGACCGGCACACCGGGGTCGGGGCCGACGGGCTCATCCTCCTCGGGCCTGAGCCCGGACCGCCGGCCCGGTCGACCTTCCGCGTCTTCAACGCAGACGGCAGCGAAGCGGAGATCTCCGGCAACGGCCTGCGCTGCGCCGCGGCCTTCCTGGCCTGGAGCGGCACCGTTGCCGCACCGAAGGTCCTGTTCTCCACCATGGCCGGCGAGAAGCCCGGCGAGATCCTCTCCGCCGACGGCCCGCGCTTCGCGGTCCGCATGGGCCTCGGGGCTCCCCGGTTCGCCTCCCGGGACATCCCCTTCGACGACGGCCGGGTCCACGAGCGGGTGGTCGACTATCCCCTTTCGGTCGTCCGCCGGGGCTTCCCGGCCACCTGCCTGTCGATGGGCAATCCCCATTGCAGCCTGTTCTTCCAGTCCTTCCCGTCGCGCGGCGAGTGGCAGGGATTGGGTTCGGAGATCGAGAGGCACCCCTTCTTCCCCCAGCGGACCAACGTCGAGTTCGTCCGGGTCCTCAGCCGGTCCGAGATCGAGGTCCTCTTTTGGGAGCGCGGCGTGGGTGAAACGCTGGCTTCGGGCACGGGCTCCGCGGCCGCGGCGGTCTCGTCCATGGTCAAGGGCCTGGTCGACCGGGCCGTGACCGTGCGCACGGCCATCGGCAGCCTGAAAGTGGAATGGCCGGAGGGCGGCGAGGTCCTGCAAACGGGACCCGCCGAGGTCGTCTTCTCCGGAGATTACCCGGCCGTCTGAGCCCCGGCCCGTCGGCTCCCGCCGAACGGGATATCAGCCGGAGAAGTGCTCGAAGCCCCTGGCCTTCAAGGGCCGCCTCTTTTTCCCGGGACCGATCAGCGTGATCCTGCGGCCCGGCTTGACGACGCCGATCCGGGTCAACCCGAACCTCGATGACAGGGCCTCGACCGCCGCCGTCTTGGCGGGCCGGACCGTGAACAACAGCTCGTAATCCTCTCCCCCGTCGAGGGCCATGGCCAGCGGATCGCGGGCCAGGCAATCGAGGGCCGCCGAGATGGGCACCCGCTCCGCTTCGACCTCCGCCCCCATGCCGCTCTCGGCGCAGATGTGGGCCAGGTCGACCGACAGCCCGTCCGAGAGATCGATCATCGCCGACGCCAGCCTCCGCTCGGCCAGGTAAGCGCCGAGCTCCAGGCGCGGCGACGGATCGAGGAAGGCCTTGAGGAGGGGCCGGACGGCCTTGACGACTCCGCGGCTGCCGCCCTTCTCGACCAGGCGCAGGCCGCCGGCGGCGTCGCCGAGCGTTCCGGAGACAAAGATGGCGTCGCCCGGCCGGGCCCCGCTCCGCTTGACCGCGTAGGGCGCCCGCCCCGTGACGGTGACCGAGATGAGGACTTTCTCGGCCCCGGACAGGTCGCCGCCGACCAGGGCCACGCCCGCCTCGCGCGCGGCGCTGCGGAACCCGCCCATGAACGCCCTCAGCCAGTCCGCCTCGATCGAGCCGGGCAGGGCCAGCCCGACGAGGGCATGGAGGGGCCGTCCGCCCATGGCGGCGACGTCGCTGAGGTTGACGTTGAGGGCCTTGCGGCCGAGCAGTCGCGGAGGGTGGTCGGCGAGGCGGAAATCCTCGTCCTCGACCAGGATGTCGGTCGTGAGGAGGAGGGAGCCGGGCGTCCGGACCAAGGCGGCGTCGTCGCCGATGCCGAGCAGGACGTCGCGCCGGTCCTGGCTGAAAAAGCGCCGGATCATGGCCACGACCCGCCGCTCGCCGAGATGCTTCAATCGCATCGCGCCCTCCCCCAGGGACTCCCCCCTCCGGGGGCGGTCCCATCTCTAGCCTTTCAGGCCCTTTTGGCCTTTTTCTTCGGGACCTTCCCGGCCTTCGGCGCCGCGAAGGGCGCCGTCATGGCCTCGCGCAGGACTTCCTTGACGTCCTCGACGTAGATGAACTCCATATCGCGGATGACCTTCTTGGGGATGTCGTGGAGATCCTTCTTGTTGGCCGCCGGCATGATCATCTTCTTGACCCCGGCCCGTTGGGCGGCCAGGACCTTCTCTTTGACCCCGCCGATGGGCAGGACGTTGCCGCGCAGGGTGATCTCGCCGGTCATGGCCACGTCCCACTTGACCTTGATATTGGCGCAGACCGAGAGGAAGGCCGTGGCGATCGTGACCCCGGCCGACGGCCCGTCCTTGGGGATGGCGCCCTCGGGGAAGTGGACGTGGAAGTCGTTCTTGGAGAAGATCGACGCGTCGATGCCGAACTCGGCGGCGTGGGCCCGGGCGTAGCTCAGGGCGGCCTGGGCCGATTCCTTCATGACATCGCCGAGCGAGCCGGTCAGTTGCAGCGCGCCCTTGCCCGGCATCTTGGTGGCCTCGACGAACATGATCTCGCCGCCGACGGCCGTCCAGGCGACGCCAGTGGCCACGCCGACCTGGTCCTTCTTGAGGAGCTGGTCCTTGAAGATCTTGGGCGGCCCGAGGTGCCGTTCGACCGACTGGGCCGTGATCACGGTCAGGCCCTTCTTGCCTTCGGCCACCTTGCGGGCGACCTTGCGGCAGACCGAGGCGATCTCGCGCTCGAGGTTGCGGACGCCGGCCTCGCGCGTATAGAGCGAGATGATCTTCTTGATCGCGCCGCCCGTGAAGGTGATGAGCTTGGGCGACAGGGCGTTCTCGGACACCTGCTTGGGGATGAGGTGGCGGATGGCGATCTGGAGCTTCTCTTCCTCCGTGTAGCCCGTCAGCTCCAGCACCTCCATGCGGTCGCGGAAGGCCGGCTGGATGGGGTCGAGCAGGTTGGCCGTGGTGATGAACAGGACTTTGGACAGGTCGTAGGGCACGCCGAGGTAGTGGTCCCGGAACTGGTTGTTCTGCTCGGGGTCGAGGACCTCGAGCAGGGCCGACGACGGGTCGCCCCGGAAGTCCGCCCCGATCTTGTCGACCTCGTCCATCATGAAGACGGGATTCTCTGAGCCAGCCCGCCGGATGCCCTGGATGATGCGCCCGGGCATGGCCCCGACATATGTACGCCGGTGGCCGCGGATCTCGGCCTCGTCGTGGACGCCGCCGAGGGAGATGCGCACGAACTTGCGCCCGAGCGAGCGGGCGATCGACTTGCCGAGCGAGGTCTTGCCCACGCCGGGCGGCCCGACGAAACAGAGGATGGGGCCCTTGGCCGACTTCGAGAGCTTGCGGACGCCGAGGTACTCGAGGATACGCTC
Source organism: Candidatus Aminicenantota bacterium (assembly GCA_041304225.1). GTDB lineage: Bacteria > Acidobacteriota > Aminicenantia > Aminicenantales > Saccharicenantaceae > RBG-16-66-30. Next base: position 501 of record JBFYNT010000047.1, on the reverse strand, counting down.
CTTGACCTTGTTCAGGCCGTAGTGGTCCTCGTCGAGGATCTTCTTGGCTTTGACCAGGTCGAGCCTGTCCACCGTGGCCTTGTTCCACGGCAGCATGAACATCCAGTCGAGGTAGTTGCGGACGACCGAGGTCTCGGCCGATTCCGGGTGCATCTGGGCCAGGCGGCTGATCTGCTTCTCCAGCTCCTCCTTGACCTCGTCGGAGACCCGGATCTTGCGCAGCTTCTCCTGGTAGATGCGGATCTCCTCCTGGATCTCGGTGCCCTCGCCGAGCTCCTTCTGGATGGCCTTCATCTGCTGGCGCAGGAAGTACTGCTTCTGGAGCTTGTCCATCTCGCCCTTGGCCTCGGTCGAGATCTTGGACTGGACGTCGAGGAGCTCGAGCTCGCGGGTCAGGAGCTCGTAGACCTTCTTCAGGCGCGCGAACGGGTCGGCGATGTCGAGGATCGATTGGGCCTCCTCGACCTTGAGCTCGAGGTTCGAGGCGGTCAGGTCGGCCAG
>JBFYNT010000046.1:0-7323 GCA_041304225.1 Candidatus Aminicenantota bacterium | reverse complement strand
GGCGGGGGACATAAAATGGCCGGGATGAAAAGGAAGATCCGGTGCGGCGAGAAGCCGATGACCGCCATCGTCCTGGCCGGCGGGCGGGGACGGCGCATGAAGGCCGACAAGGCTGGACTCGAGGTGGGCGGGCGGACGCTCCTCGAACACGTCCTCGATCAGCTCGAGCCTTATTTCGACGAGGTCCTGGTCTGCGTGTCCGCGGGGCAGGCCGTGAAGGCCGGGACTCCCTCTCCCTTGCTCGTCGAGGACCTGGCCCCCGGTTTGGGACCGATCGGGGGCCTCCTGGCCGGATTGACGACGGCCCGGCACGACGCCTGCGCCATCGTCGCCTGCGACATCCCCGAGATCGACATCCCGCTGCTTCGCTCTTTGGCCCGGGCGGCGGGAAAAGCGGACATCGCGGTCCCCGTCGGTCCCTCCGGCCTCCGCGAGCCGCTCTTCGCGATCTACCGGCGGTCCGTCGTGCCCCACATCGAAGCGCTCCTCGCCCGGGGCGAGCGGAGCCTCCTGCCCCTTTATGATCGCTGCCGGACGGCCGTCGTCCGGTTCGACGACGCCGCCCGGATCCGCAACCTCAACACGCGGGACGAGTACGAATCCTACTTGGCTTCAAGGGACGAGCGGCCCGATGGGATCAATCCCCGGGACGCGGGACAAGCCCGTAAAAACGGAACCGGCCCAGGATCTCGGCGCTCAAGACCAGGATCAAAGCCCCGATCCGAAAAATGAGGGGGGCCGGATCCTGCAGGTAGAACGTCGCGGGATACGGGTCTTCGATCGCCGTGGGCGTCCCCACGGAGAAGATGAGCATCGCCGCGGCCAGGAGGGCCAATCGCATCCCACGCAAGCCCTTCAACGGCTTGATCGGCGGTCTGAGCGACGGCGCTACGGCGTTCCCTTCGCGGCGACCATCAAGGACCGAAAGCCCGAATTCGAGGAATACGGCCAAGCAGGCGACCGCCCATAGGGTCCGTCCGAACGGGCTCTCCGTTCCGAACGCCAGCCAGACGACCGCCGTCGTCAGCGCGCCCAAGCTCACGACGGGCAGGAAGAACGAGAGCGGCGTGGATCCCAGACTCCAGATCGGGAGTGTCGGTAGCCGATAGAGAGCGACCATGCTCACAAGGAAAAGCGTGGCCGAAAGACAAGCCGCGCCCATGACCAGCTTAGACAACCACAGGGGGCCCCAGTCCATCCGGGTCAGCAGGGTTTCGAGACCGACGAAAGCCACGAAGGCGACCGCGAAGAGGATCTCCCGGCTCAGCCAGGAGGTCCGGAGGTTCGCCAGGGCCCGGCGGGCCCGCAAAGGATGATGAAGGTGGAAAAAGGAGAGGGCCAGGGCCGCCGTCAAGGTCCCCAGGACGAGCCCCAGGAGAGTGAGCCATAAGGTCTCGGACGCCGTGCCCGGAGCGGCCACTCCGAAGAAGAGCCAGGGGAGGCCGATGGCCAGAAGGACGCCGGCCGCGGTCTGGCCCAGAATGGTGAAGGCGACGAGCGGCCACTCCTTGAGCATGGGCCGTCAGACTTCTTCCCAGTTGGCGACTTCGGCGCCGCGCTCCGCCGCCCGGGCGGCGTCGCGGTGGGGCTTGATGACCAGGGCCGGGTCGGTCTGCGCGGGATCGGGCAGGGGCACGATCTGGCGCACCTCGCCGTACTTCTTCTTGAGCTCGGCCAGGTCGCCGAAATCGAGGGCCCGCTGGGGGCAAGCGGCGACGCAGGCGGGCGGCTCCCCCGCGTCGATCGCCTCGTAGCAGAAGTCGCACTTGGAGACCGTATTGGTCCGGGCGTCGAAGCGCAGGGCCGTGTAGGGACAGGCCCATTCGCAGTAGCGGCAGCCGATGCAGGTCCCGGTGTCGACGAAGACGATGCCGTCCTCGCGCTTGGAGATGGCTTTGACCGGGCAGGAGAGGCCGCAGACGGGGTTCTCGCAGTGGTTGCAGGCCATGGAGATATTGTAGGCGACGACGGACGGCACCCAGACCTCGCCCTTCTTCTCCCAGCCTCCGCCCGTGACCTCGTAGACGCGGCGCCAGAGCAGCCCCGGCTCCAGGTCGTTCCTGTCCTTGCAGGCCATCTGGCAGGCCTTGCAGCCGGTGCAGGCCGAGGCGTCGAAGAAGAACCCGTACTGCGTGACCATGTCAGGCCGCCTCCGCCTTGGCCACCTGGACCATGATGGTGTGCTGGGCGTTGCCGAAGGCCAGCGCCGTCCAGCGCTCGGACGACAGGACGTTGACCGAGCCGCGGCGGTCGACGCCGTCCTTGTCGGGCGTCCACCAGGCGCCCTGGGGCAGGGCCACGACGCCGGGCATGATGCGCGGCGTCACCCGGCACTTGACGACGACGGTGCCGCGGTCGTTCCAGACCTTGACCGGGTCCCCGTTCTTGATCTTGCGGTCCCCGGCGTCGACGGGATTGATGAACAGGCGCTGGGGGAAGGCCTCCTCGAGCCAGTCGACGCCCTCGAGGGTCGAGTGGACGCGCGACAGGTAATGGTGTCCGATCGCCGAGAGCGGATATTTCGCCGCCTCGGGTCCGAACGGGCTCTCCCACTCCTGGATGTACTTGGGCACGGCCGGGATCTCGGCCGGCTGGCCCATGTCGTGCAGGCGCTTGGAGAAGATCTCGATCTTGCCCGACGGCGTCTCGAGGGGGTGCTTCGCGGGATCGCGCCGGAAGTCGGTGAAGGCCACGGCCGGCTTGGTCACGGGAACGGAATAGACGCCGGCGTTCGACCGCTCGAGCTCGTCGAGCGAAGGCAGTCCGGGGAAACGCGTCTGGCGGTAGCGGTCGAGCGACCAGGCCACCCAGTCGCGCTCGGTCCGGCCCTCGGTGTAGGCCTGCTCGAGACCCAGCCGGGCCGCGATCTCGGAGCATATGCGATAGTCGCTCTTCGTCTCGCCCGGCGGCTCGACGATCTTGGGCATCAGGATGACCTCGTCGCCGTACTTCCAGCCGTCCTCGAGGCCCCAGGTCTCGAACTGGGTCGAGACCGGCAGCACGAGGTCGGCGAAGCGGGCCGTCGGGGTCAGGAAGTTGTCCTGGACGAGCAGGAACTCGACCTTGGTCTCGTCGGCCAGGATGCGGGCCGTGCGGTTGACGTTGCCGTGCTGGTTGATGAGGGCGTTGCAGGCCACGGCCCAGATGCACTTGATGTCCGAGGAGAGCTTCGCCGCGCCCCGGACGCCGTCCTCCGATCCCATGTCCCTGCCCCGCAGAACCGCCTCGGTCCAGAGGAAGCTCGGGATCATAGCCTGGACGGGGTTGTCGCCGACCGGGAAGACGAGCCAGAAGGGGCCGCCGTCGGGCGCCTGGAGGGCGATGCCGCTGGCCCAGCCGCCGGGGACGCCGACATTGCCGGTGAGGGCCGCCAGCACGCACCCGGCCCGGACGGCCTGCTCGCCGTAGGCGCGGCGCTGCATCCCGTAGCCCTGATAGAGGACGCCGGGCTTGGTCGTGGCGTATTCGCGGGCGAGGCGGGCGATCGTCTCGCGCGGTACGCCGCAGATCCGTTCGGCCCATTCGGGGGTCTTGGGGACGCCGTCGCGCGTGCCGAGGAGGTAGTCCTTGTAGCTTTCGGCCCCCTCGGCGCCGGGCGGCATCTGGCCCGCGTCGAAGCCGACGCAATGGGTCCGGACGAACTCCGCGTCAATGAGCTTCTCGACGACCATGACATGGGCCATGGCCGACATCATGGCCGCGTCGGTCCCGGGCCGGATGGGGATCCATTCGTCGGCCAGGGCGACCGCGCTCAGGGTCATGCGCGGATCGACGCAGACCACCCGGGCGCCTTTCTCGCGGGCTTTGCGGACGAAGTATTCGCTGTTCGTGCCGTCGCGCATCTCGGCCGGGTTCCAGCTCCACATCAGGATGTACTTCGAGTTGAGCCAGTCCTGGCGCTGGTTGCCGGTGACGCCCGTGCCGTAGACGGTCGGCGTCGCGGCAGAGATGGCCGCCCAGGAATAACTGTTGTAGAAGCCGAGCGAGCCGCCGTAGAGGTTCATCAGCCGCTGGGCGGTCTGACGCCCGTTGATCTGGTTGTAGCTGCCGGTGCCGTAGGGGACGTAGAAGGCTTGGTTGCCGTAGGCCTTCTTGATGCGCTCGAACTCCGAGGCGATGCGGTCGAGGGCCTCGTCCCAGCCGATGCGCTCGAATTTTCCCTCGCCCCTCTTCCCCACCCGCTTCAAGGGGTGCATGAGGCGGTCGGGGTGGTACTGCCGCTTGCGGTAGGCCCGGCCGCGGACGCAGGCCCGGAGCTGGGGATCGGCGAGCGTGTCTCCGGGCCGGTCGTCGGTCTCGATGCGAACGATGCGGCCGTCGCGGACGAAGACCTTGAGGAGACAGCGGCCGCCGCAGTTGTGGGAGGGACAGCCCGTGCGGATCATCCGCTCTCCGGCGGCGCTCTGTTCGACCAATGCGTGGCGGGGATCGCGGCGGCGGAAGCCGGCGGCGAGGCCTTTCGTGGCGGCGGCCGACGAGCCGACGAGGGCGCTCCAGCGCAGGAAGCTGCGGCGGCTCATCCCCGCGGTCTCGAGCGTCTTCTTCAGCGCGGGGGTCTTCATCGCCGGCTCACCGGGGAATGGGGACGTGGTTGGTGATCCCAGGTCTCATGATGGCCGAGACAACGGGTACATAACCGTTTCTCCGGCTCGTCTCGAAAGCGACCCAGCAGGTCCCGGCCAGGGCCTCGAGCAGGATAGCCTGCATGGGATTGGCGATGGACAGGAAGTCCGTCCCGGGAACGAGGAGGTCGAAGAGCTTGGATCCGGCGGCGACGGCGCCGGCCAGGAAGACGGCCGACGCGCTCCGCGACTGGGCGGCCACGCGCCCCATCACCAGGACGGCGAACGGGGCCATGACCAGGCCCGGCAGCCCGGGGACTCGGACCAAGTGGAGAAGATGCCCGAGGGTCGCCTCGCCCAGCCCCCAGACCGACCCCCAGAGAAGGGCCATCCGGATGACCTCGGTCCGCGCTCCGCCACGGGTGTCCATCGCGTTCATTTTATCAGGATGCCCCGGGCCGTCAAGGCATAAGACCGCCGGCGGGGACGCGCGCCTAAGCGGGATCGCGGCGGCCGGCGTATAATCCCAAAGGACAGGATTTGCCGACGGCCGGATAGGAGGACGAGAGATGAGAGCGAAAGCCATAGGCATCGGATTCATGGCCGCGGCGTTGGCGCTGGCCGTTCCCTCGTCCGCGTCCGAAGAGGCGAAGACCCTCTGGTCCCTGACGTCGTTCGGAACGGACGATTTCTTCCACGAGCCTTCGGACATCGAAGTCGACCGCGAGAGGTCCCTCATCTATGTCGTCGACGCCGGGAGCGCGCGCGTCCTCGTCTTCGATCTCGAAGGGAAGTTCGTGCGGGTCGTCGGCCGCAAGGGCCAGGGCCCCGGCGAGTTCACCAGGCCCACGGGCGCCTGCGTCCTTCCCGGTGGAGGACTGGGCGTGGCCGACCCCGGCGCGAACAGGATCCAGGTCTTCGACGCCGCCGGGAGGTCCGTCCGTTCCATCAACGTCACGGAGGCTCGCGTCGCCGACCTCGTGTGGTCCGACGGCCGCTTCTACACCGTTCCCTCCTTCGGATCGAGCGGCTACGCCCTCGCGATGGGCTCGGAGGACCGGAGCCAGCCTCTGGCGCATGTCCTGGACGAGGAGGGCCGGAAGGTCGCGGCGATCGAGGTCGGCGATTTCCCGGAAGCGCACCCCTTCCTGCGGGCCATCAAGCACCGAGTCGGGCTGGCCCTCTCACCCCGGGGAAGGCTCTTCCTCCCCCATTTCGCCATGAACCTCGTCCAGATCTTTGAGAAAACCGGCCAAAAGGTCGGGGACTTCGCCAGGCCGCTGCCCTTCAAGCCCATGGCGCCCGCGCTCGTCGGCGAGAGATCGCCGGAGGCGGGGGTGGTCCAGATGAGGGCCGAACTGGATTTCGTCAGCCTCGCCGCCAAGTTCGGCCCGGACGGCGCCCTCTACATCCTGACCGTGACGGAGGCTCTGGCGGACATCCGGAAGAGGGACGCCAAGCTCGAGGATCCCCTGCCCGTGCGCATCGACGTCGTCGATCCGGAGAGCCGCCGGATCGTCAGGACCCTGCTCTGCGATCCCGGCCTGAAAGCGTTCGACCTGATAGACGGGAAGCGCCTGGTCTATGTTTACCAGGACGCCGAAGCGGAGATCGCCCTGAAGGGCGTCCGATTCTAACGGCGGCTAAGGCTCAGCCGACCTGGGTCGTCAGGAAGATCTGCAGGCTCATCTGCTTGATCTGATCCTGGACCTCCTCGATCTCGTCGAGGTGGACGTCCTCTTCGTTGAGGATCGTCTGCAGCAGGTCCCGGGTGGCGAAGTCCCTGACGTTCCCGGCGAGGACGATGGCGTCGTTGTAGGCCTTGATCGCGTCCTCCTCGGCCTTGTGGTCGAAGGCGTACATCTTGGGAACATCGGAGCCGATGAAGAGCTTCTTGAGCTCGCTGACGATGGGCAGGCCCTCGAGGAACAGGATGCGGCCGATGAGCTTCTCGGCGTGCTTCATCTCGTCGATGGCCCGCTTCTCGATGACCTTGTGGAGCTTCTCGTAGCCCCAGGCGTCGCACATCTCCGAATGGACCATGTACTGGTTGATGGCCGTCAGCTCGTCGGCCAGCAGCGAGTTGAGAACCTTGATGAGTTTCGGATCCCCTTTCATGTCGTCCTCCTCCGTCGGTGGTTTTTCTGTAGCTATCGAGGACCTTATTCTATCGCCATGCCCGTATAAAGGCAAGCCTTCCGGGAGGCGCCCGGGCGGAGCGCCCGCCATCGGAAGCCCTGTTGGAACGGAGACCTATTTGCGATAAAATGCGCCCATCGTCCCGAGTAGGAGGGAACAATGAGACGCTCGATCATTCTGACCGCGGTCCTCGTCGCCGTGCTCGTCCTGGCCGGCTGCGCGCCGGGGCGGAACGACCTCGAAAAGACGCCCGATGCCGACGGCAAGACGGCCGGGTTCCTCCTCGGCCTCTGGCACGGGTTCATCTCGCCCGTCACCTTCATCGTCTCGATCTTCAGCAAGACCGTCCGGCTCTACGAGGTCCACAACAACGGGACGTGGTACAACTTCGGCTTCGTCCTCGGCGCCGGGCTCTTCCTGAGCGGCGGCATCCTGGGGCGCAAGAAAAAGAGGGGCTGAGCCCTCACCTAAATTCCCGTTTTCCGATAAGATTCTCGGGTTGACAGGGGGGTCGGGGCCTGGTATAGATTTGGCCGGGTTGTCGGACCATAATCACGGGATCAGGACATTCACAGTTAAAGGGGCCGGGTCTGCGCCTCCGGCCCCCGGTCCCCGGCCGGCC
>JBFYNT010000045.1:0-3785 GCA_041304225.1 Candidatus Aminicenantota bacterium | reverse complement strand
CTCGCCGAGCAGCGGCAGCGTGATCCGGCCCTCCTCGGAGACGCGGACGACGATCTTGCTGATCTCCGCGACGCCGAGGACGGTGATCTCCAGCAGGTCCTTGGGCCCGATCTTGTATTCGGCGCTCACGTCCTGCGCCGGAGACGCGCCGCCGGAAGCCGGCGCGGCGAGGGCGAAGGCGAGGACCGCGAGGACGAGACCGGCGAGGATGAAGGTCTTGGACATGGTCGACTCCTTGGGCCGGAAGCTAGAATTCATAGGTCAGGAACGCTCCGGCGAAGTTCCTGCGGACGTCGAAGCCCGGGGCGTTGGAGGTCCGCTTGTAGAAGTTGTAGGTCAGGCCGAGCCCGACCGTCCCCGCGATCCGCACGACCGGGCCGACGGAGACCGTGCGCTGGGCGTCCTCGCGGCGCTCGACGAGGATAGGCTCGCCGCCGGACCAGACCGTCTGCGGCTCGGGGTAGGTCATCGTGCCGTACTGGATCCCGCCGTCGATCCTGAGGAACGGGGCGAGGTAGAGCGACAGTCCGGCCCGGGCCCGGCCGTCGATGTAGTAATAGGCGCTCTCGTTGTAGGAGAAAGCGTTGTCGCGGTCGTAGCCCAGAGTGACCGCGAGGCGCCCCAGCCGCAGATAGACCTCGGTCGCGGCGACGAGCCCGGAGAACGGCTCGCGGTCGGGGGAATCCGGCCGGAAGGACTTCCAGCCGAGGAGGACCGTTCCCCTGGCCCGCCCGGCGAGCGGGAAGCGGAAGCCGCCCGCGACCTCGACGGACTCGGCGTCGCGCCAGGCCGATCCCGCGGCTTCGAAGGCGTAGCGCGTCCAGCCGGCCGTGGCCACGAGATAGCTGCGCGAGAAGACCCGGTAGTAGAGCTCGGCCGCGGCCGAGGTCTCGCGCCGGTCGAGGGCCCGGGCGTAGACGTCCTCGGGGGCCTCGGAGGCGACGTCCTTGTAGCGGATGTCGTCCACGGCCGCGGTGACCCCGATGGCCGTGCCGCGCGGCGTCTCGAAGAAGAGCCGGGCCGAACCGCCGGTCACGGTGTCGCGGACGCGGCGGTCGAGCTCGCTCGTCGACCGCCGGACGTGGCTCAGGACGTGGTAATCGGCCGAGAGCGAGAAGTCGCGCAGGACGAGGGCCCGGAGGCCGCCGGAGAAGCTGTTGGTGAAGGCCCGCAGTCCCTTCTCCCGGGCGTAGAGGAGGACCTCGGGATTCTCCGTCGCGGTCAGGATGACGGAGCGGCCGAAGAGCCAGTGGGCCCGCAGCTCGGGCGAGAGGGTGGCTGTGAAGTCGGAGACGATCTCGCCGCCGCCTTCGGCCCGGAAGTAGGCGTTGGAGTCGTAGCCGGCCTCCGACAGCCGGAAGACCGGCTGGAGCCGCAGGGGGCCCAGGCGGAGCCGGGCCTGTTCCCTGATGCCGTCGTACTCCTCGCGGAAGGTCCGGTAGGACTGGGCCCCGAGGCCGACGGCCGCGAGGAGGAGGAGGCCGGCCGTGACGAGGATTCTCTTGGTCATCGGTTTTCGCGATCCGTTGAGCGTGGCGTTGGAGGGTCCCTGGGTCAGGAAGCGCTGAAGGGCCCGAGGCGGTCCTTGACGTCGCGGAAGAAGCGCATGAACGACAATCTCTGGAGAAGGGCGAAGATGAGCCCGCTGTGCCAGTCGAAGTCCGCGTTCTCGCGGATGATGGGGACGATGCCGTCGGTCCGGGCCAGCTGGAACAGGCTCTCGATGCGCCCGTCGCTGAGGCGGGCGCACATCTTCCGGGTGTACTGGCCGATCAGGATCTCCTTCTGGAGCAGGGCCTTCCAGCGGCGCTCGTAGGCGGCCAGATCGGCCCGGCCGAAGGACGACCGGCCGAAGCATTCGACGACCGCCGCCGCGGCCAGATCGGCGCAGGCCAGGCCGTAGCTGATGCCGCCCCCGGTCGTCGTCTTGGTCTGGCCGGCCGCTTCGCCGACGGCCAGGACGCGGTCGCCGACGGTCCGCGGCAGCAGGCCCTGGGCGACGGGCTTGGTCCGGACCGAGCATTCCTCGAAGGCCCCGCGGACGCCGCCGAAGCTCCGGTCGAGGAGCCGGTGAAGGCAGGCCTTGGGGTCCTCCTGGGTCAGGAGCCCGATCCGGGCCCGGCCTCCGCCGGAGGGCACCGACCAGGCGAAGGCGCCCGGGGCGACGTCCCGGCCGAAGAACAGCGTGGTCACCCCGGCGCCCGGGAAGGCGCATTCGACCTGGGCGCCCTTGAGGAAGTCGCGCGGCGCCGAGAGCCCGAGCCTCTTCGACAGGCCGAAGTCGACGCCCGTGGCCAGCACGGCGACCTCGGCGGTCTCGCGGGCCAGGCCGCCCGAGGCGTCCCGGACCGTGACCTCGACGCCGTCCGGCCCGACGGCGGCGTCCTCGACGCGGGCGTCGCAGACGACGGTCGCGCCGGCCGCGACGGCCGAGGCGGCCAGGGCGCCGTCGAAGCGCTCCCGGTCGACGACGCCGGCGAAGGCCCGCGGGTGTTCGTAGAAGAGCTCCGTCTCGCGCGGCGAAACGAGCCGCACGGTCCGCAGCTCCTCGACGATCGAGCCGCGGTCGAGGCCGAAGTCGTCGAAGACCTCGAGGCCGACGATGCCGGTGCAGACGACGCCGGTCCCGGCCCGCGATTTCTTCTCGAGCACCCGCACGTCGAGCCCGGATGCGGCCAGGCGCGCCGCCGCGCGCAGGCCGCTCGGCCCCGCCCCGACGACGATCACATCCGCCGTCTTCATGCTCATACCTTGGGCTCCCGGGATTCCCATTTGCCGCGGAAGGTGATCCCGAACGACAGGGCGATGAGCCCCAGGTCCGTCCAGAAGCTCATGCGGCGTATATAGAGGAGGTCGTAGCGGAATTTCTTCCGCCGGGGCGCCTCGCCCGGGAGGTAGACCTGGGCCAGGCCGGTCAGCCCCGGCCGGACGGCGTGGCGCGCCTCGTAGCCGGGGATCGAGGACAGGGGCACGGCCCCCGCTCCCCCGTTCACTTCCTTCTCGTTCGGCCGCAGGGCCCGGGGCCCGACGAAGCTCATGTCGCCCCGGAAGATATTGACCAGCTGGGGCAGCTCGTCCATGGCCGTGGCCCTCAGGACGCGGCCGACCCTCGTCACCCGCGGGTCGTGGGCGACGGCCTGGACCGGCCCGCTTCCGGACTCGGCGTCGACGACCATGGAGCGGAACTTGAGGGCCCTGAAGACGCGGCCCTTCCGTCCGACGCGCTCCTGGGCGTAGAAGACGGGGCCGCGGCCCTCGAGCCGGATGGCCGCCGGGATGGCGATCCAGAGCGGCGAGGAGACGAGCAGGCCCAGGGACGAGAGTCCGACGTCGAACGGCCGCTTGAGGAAGAGCGCCCGCCCGGCCCGGCTCGCGGGATCGGCCGCCCGCCTCGCCCCGGTCCAGGCCAGCAGAGCGAGAACCGTCAGGATGCCGGCCGTGTCGACGGCCCAGTCGAAGGGGCTGCCGTAGCGGTCGGGCACGAAGGACTGCAGGAACTCGTCGAGGAAGCCGTAGGCGACGGCCCCGGCCGCGGCCAGCAGGCCCGCCCTCTTCGACCAGAACGGCCCGCGCCCGCCGCGGAAGGCCCGGTAGAGGAGAAAGACGAGGAGGCCGTATTCGACGAAGTGGAGCGTCTTGCGGAAGACGATGTAGGCGACGCCCAGGGCCTCGTCCGACGCGCGCGGCGCGAGCCAGCGGAAGACCTCGGCGAAGACCTCGAAGATGCGGCTCGAGGCGAAGGCCCTGTTGCCGACCGGAAAGATGAAGGCCATCCACAGGAGCGG
>JBFYNT010000044.1:0-4954 GCA_041304225.1 Candidatus Aminicenantota bacterium | reverse complement strand
GGGTCGGAATGGTCCGCGACCTCGAGGACGAGAACTTCAAATAAGGAACGGTGACATGCCTTCATTCGACGAAAAAGCGCGCGACCTGGCCGCCCGCGTCGAGCGGAACAGCGCCTGGCGCCAGCGAGACTGCTTCAACCTCATCCCCTCGGAGTCGACGCCGTCGCTCCTGGTCAAGATGTGCGAGATCGCCGATCCGGCCGGCCGCTACGCCGAGCACCGGACGATGAAAGGGGAGGAGGTCTACTTCTACCAGGGCACGGATTTCATCCGCGACGTCGAGGTCGAGGCCCAGCGGGAGATGGCGGCCTACTTCGGCTGCTCCGACATCGAGCTCAGGCCGATCAGCGGCCAGATGGCCAACGAGGTCGTCTTCAAGGGCCTGGTCAAGTTCCTCAACCGGGGCCGGGCCGAGGGGCAGCCCTCGCGCCGCATCCGCCTGGTCTTCAACAACGAGCTCATCTACGGCGGGCACCTCAGCGCCCAGCCCATGGGGGCGCTCTTCAACTACATCGAGGAGGACCCGGCGACCGGGAAGGAGCGGGTGGTCAACCTGCCCGTCCGCAAGGACAATCCCTACAAGCCCGACGTCGAGCGGCTGGGCCGGCTCCTCGAATCGCACCGGCCCGAACTCATCGTCTTCGGCAAGAGCATGTTCCTCTACCGCGAGCCGGTGGCCTTCGTGGCCGACATCGTCAAGGGCTGGAAGGACCGGCCGGTCCTGATGTTCGACATGGCCCACGTCCTCGGCCTCTACGGCGCCTTCCAGGCCCCGTTCGCGGAAGGCGCCGACATCGTCACCGGCAGCACCCACAAGACCTTCTTCGGTACCCAGCGCGGCGTCGTCGCCGGCAACATCGCCAAGGACTCGCCGCTGCGGCCGCTCTGGCCCGAGATCAAGGGCCGGGCTTTCCCGGGCTCGACCAGCAACCACCACCTCGGCACGCTCCTCGGCCTGCTCATGGCGGCCTACGAGATGAACGCCTTCAAGGCGGAGTTCCAGGACCAGGTCCGCAAGAACGCCAGGGCCCTGGCCCAGGCCCTCCACGCCCACGGTATCCCGGTCGAGGGCGACCCGGCCGACGGCTACACCGAGACGCACCAGGTCATCATCCGGGTCAAGGCCTTCGGTCCCGGCATGGAGATCGCCCGGCGCCTGGAGACCAACAACGTCCTGACCAACTACCAGGCCCTGCCGGACGACGCCACCTTCCTCGAATCGAGCGGCATCCGCCTCGGCGTCCAGGAGATGACCCGCTTCGGCATGAAGGAAAAGGACTTCGACGCCCTGGCGGGCCTGATGAGCGACATCATCGTCCGGAACAAGCCGGCCGGGGCCGAGGTGGCCAAGTACCGCAAGGGCTTCCTGACCATGGGCTACACGCTGCCGCCGGCCGAAGCGCTGCCCCTGGCGGCCCGGATCCTCGCGAGCGTCATCCCCGATCCGGGCTACGCGGCCCTGTTCGTGGACAATATGCGCAAGGCCGCGGGAGACTGACCGTGAAGATCCTCCTCGTCGGCTCGGGCGGCCGGGAGCACGCGCTGGCTTGGAAGCTCGCCCGGAGCCCCCGGGTCGAGAAGGTCTACGTCGCCCCGGGCAACGGCGGGACGGGCCTCGTCGCCGAGAACGTGCCCCTCGCCGACACCGACATCGCCGGCCTGCTTGCGTTCGCCGAACAGGAGAAGATCGGCCTGACCGTCGTCGGCCCCGAAGTGCCGCTGACGATGGGCATCGTCGACGCGTTCGAGAAGCGCGGCCTGCGGATCTTCGGCCCGACCAAGAAGGCGGCCGAGATCGAGGGCAGCAAGGTCTTCGCCAAGGAATTCATGGCCCGCCATCGCATCCCCACGGGCCGGTTCAAGGTTGCCGACAGCTTCGACCAGGCCAAGAAGATCCTGGCCTCGGGCGAATTCGGCTTCCCCCTGGTCGTCAAGGCGGACGGTCTGGCCGCCGGCAAGGGCGTCGTCGTCTGCCCGACCCCGAAGAAGGCCGAGGAGACGGCCGGCGAGATGCTCGTCCAGAAAAAGTTCGGGGCGGCCGGTCGCCGCGTCGTCATCGAGGAGTTTCTGCGCGGCCGCGAGGTCTCGTTCATCGTCGTGTCCGACGGCCTGCGGGCCCAGCCCCTGGTCTCGGCCATGGACCACAAGGCGGCCTACGACGGGGACAAGGGGCCCAACACGGGCGGCATGGGGGCCATCTCGCCGTCGCCGCTGATGACCGAGAAGCTCCACGAGGAGATCATGACCTCCGTCATCACGCCGGCGCTCACCCGCCTGCTCGAGGAGGGGCGGAAATTCAAGGGCGTCCTCTACGCCGGCCTGATGATCACCGAGGACGGTCCCCGCGTCCTCGAGTTCAACGGCCGGTTCGGCGACCCCGAGACCCAGCCCCAGATGCTCCGGCTCGAGAGCGACCTCGTCGACCTGCTGACGGCGGCCGTCGACGAGGACGTCCTGGCGACCGAGGTCCGCTGGTCGGTCCGGCCTTCCGGCTGCGTCGTCCTGGCCTCGGGGGGGTACCCCGGCCGTTACGAGAAGGGCAAGATCATCTCCGGCCTGGCCGAGGCGGAGGCCGTCCCGGGCGTCACCGTCTTCCACGCCGGGACAAAGTTCGAGAACGGCGTCACGCTCACGGCGGGCGGCCGCGTCCTCGACGTCTGCGCCACGGACGAGACGCTGGCCAAGGCCATGGGCCAGATCTACGACGCCTGCGGCAAGATCTACTTCGAGGCCATGCACTGCCGCCGGGACATCGGCGCGGTCAAGGAGGAACGGACATGAAGGTCGCCATCTTTCTCGGCAGCGAGTCCGACTTCGGCACGATCGAGGAGGCCCTGGCCGTCCTCCGGGAGTTCGGCGTCCCCTTCGGGCTCGAGGTGACCTCGGCCCACCGGTCGCCGGAGCGGACGCTCCGGCTGGTCAAATCGTCCGAAGCCGCGGGGACCGAGGTCTTCATCGCCGTGGCCGGCAAGGCGGCCCACCTGGCCGGTGTCGTCGCCGCGCACACGCTCAAGCCTGTCATCGGCGTCCCCGTCGAGAGCGACGCCCTGGCCGGCATGGACGCCCTCTTCTCCACGGTCCAGATGCCCAAGGGCATCCCCGTGGCCACGATGGCCCTGGGCAAGCACGGCGGCGCCAACGCGGCCATCCTGGCCATCGAGATCCTGGCCCTCAGGGACGAGGGGCTGCGGGCCAAGCTCGCCGCCCACCGGGCCGGGATGGCGGCCAAGGTCGAGGCCGCCTCCGTCAAGATCAAAGAAAAGCTCTAGACCGGCGCGATGCCCTCCTTCGCCGTCCGGAACTTCGGCTGCCGCGCGAACCAGGCCGAAGCCTTCGCCTGGGCCGACGCCTGCCGCGAGCGCGGGCTCCGGCTCGACGGAGAATGGCGGCGAAGCGACGTCGTCCTGATCAACTCCTGCACCCTGACCGGCCGGGCCGACCGGGACGTCCGCAAGTTCATCCGCACGGTGGCCCGGACCAATCCTGCGTCGCGCATCGTCGTCACGGGGTGCTACGCGGAGAGGGCCCCGGCCGAGCTCGCGGTCCTGCCGAACGTCGTCGCCGTCCTGCCGCAGAGCGCCAAGGACGGGATCGCGGAGAGGCTCGCCGCGATCGCCGGCGCGGGGCCGGCCGTGCGGGCGGACGCGGCGTCCGACGCGGGACCGGCATCCCCCCCCGAAGCCCTGTTTCGCCGCCGGGCTTTTCTCAAGGTCCAGGACGGCTGCGACGCGAGATGCGCTTTCTGCGTCATTCCCTCCGTGCGGGGGAGGAGCCGGAGCGTCCCGCCGGCGGCCGCCGCGGCCGAGGCGGCCCGCCTGTCCGGCCGCGGCTACCGTGAGATCGTCCTGGCCGGCATCCACCTGTCCTCGTACGGGCGGGACCTCGAACCTCGGAGCTCGCTTCTCTCCCTTCTGCGGGCGCTCGAAGAGGCCGCCGGGTCCGTCCGGCTTCGGCTGAGCTCCCTCGATCCGAGGCTCACGGACGAGGCCCTCGTCGCCCATGTCGCCGCGAGCCCGGCCATCTGCCCCCATTTGCACTTGTCGCTCCAGCACGTCTCCCCGGGCATCCTGCGGTCGATGGGCCGGCCCGTCGATCCCGGGGCCTACGGGCGGCTGCTCGAGGGACTGAGGCGCGGCTCCCCCGACGCGGCCCTCGGCGCCGACGTCATCGTCGGTTTCCCGGGCGAAACGGACGCCGAGTTCGCGGAGCTCGAGGGCTTCCTGGCCGCGTCGCCGCTGACCTACGTCCACGTCTTCTCGTATTCGCCGCGGCGGGGCACGCCGGCCGCGGCCCGGCCGGCCCTGCCGCCCTCGGTCGTCACGGACAGGGCGAGGTCGCTCCGGCGGCTCTCGGCCGCGAAGGACCTCCGATTCCGGCGCGGCCTGGTCGGCCGCGAGCTCGAGGCCGTGGTCATCCGCCGGACGGGGCGGGGGGCCCGGGTCCTGACGGGCAACGGCGTGGACACGACCGTGCGCGATTGCCGGGCGCCCGAGCGGGAGCTCGTCCGGATCGCGATCCGCAAGGCCCTGCCCGGCCGGACGGAAGGCGAGGTGGTCCCGTGAAAAAGATCCATATCCTGCCCGAGGACGTGGCCCAGAAGATCGCCGCGGGCGAGGTCATCGAGCGGCCCGTCTCGGTCGTCAAGGAGCTCGTCGAGAACTCCCTCGACGCCGGGGCGACGGCCGTCCGGATCGAGCTCGTCGACGGCGGCAAGGCCTCTATCAAGGTCGTCGACGACGGGGCGGGCATGGACCGCGAAGACGCCGCCCTGTGCTTCCGCCGCCATTCGACGAGTAAGATCGCCCGGGAAGAGGACCTCGAGCGCATCTCCACGCTCGGCTTCCGCGGCGAGGCCCTGGCCAGCATCGCCGCCGTCTCCCGTCTTACCCTCACCAGCCGCCAGGCTCGGGCCGCCCACGCCTGGAAGCTGGGGGCCCTGGACGGCCGGCTCAGA
>JBFYNT010000043.1:0-5870 GCA_041304225.1 Candidatus Aminicenantota bacterium | reverse complement strand
CGGACGACATACAGCCGTCCGAGGTCGTCGCTGAGGAACCTCTGGAAGAACGGCCGGTGGTCGGGCAAGCCCAAGGGAGCCGTTTTCGGATCGCCCGCCCCGAACCAAGCCCAAATGCCGTCCTTGCGCGTCAGATCAGATTCTTCTCCGGTGATGGCCTGGCTTTTCTCGGCCTTTGAAAAAGCGAAGAGCTTCCGGCCTTCCCCATCGACGACCTGGATCAGGTAATCGAGGGAAAACGCGTAGAAAAGGGAGTTCTCAGGGCGGGCGCAGAAGGCGATCCCTCCGGAGTACCAATGGAGCAACATCTGTCCGGGGCTCGCGCCGTAAGCCGGGAACACGGCCAGGGTTCTCTGCAGCTCTCCGTCCGGGCCGAGTTGGACCAGCGTGTTCTTCGGGCCGCCCTCCGTGCGGACATTCGGTTGGGTCGTGCCGATGATCGTCCCGCCGGGGCCGAGGATCATCGTCGACAGGAACGTCTGGACCGGGATGTTCTTCTTGAAGACCCCGTCCCGGCCGAAAACGACGAGAGCGCGGCCCGTTCCGATATGGGCGTCCCCCGCCCGGTCGAGATAGACCGCCGAGGGAAAAGAGTACTCGCCGGGCCCCTGGCCTTGACGGCCCAGCGTCCTGACGAAGCCTCCGCTCTTGTCGAAGACCTGGACCCGGCGGTTCCCGCTATCGCAGGCATAGATGGTCCCCGCTTCATCGATGTCGATCGAGACCCAGCCCGGAAAGAAATAACGTTCGTCCTTCTCTTCGCCGATGGCCAGGTCCTCGACGAGGTCGAAGGCGAATGAGCCGTGCCGCGGAGCTTCCGGGTTCCGGATCGTCTTGACGCCGTCGACGACCTCGATCTCGGCCTTCCAAGCCGGGACCGCGGCTTTCTTTGAACAGGCCGGGCAGGAGAGGAGGATCGGGACCGCCGAAATGGCGAGGACCAGCGGCGGAAACGCTCTCTTGATCATGTTGCACCCCCTTATGTCGGCGAAGGTCGCCCGTCAGACCGCCTGGGCGTTATAAGCTCCGTTCATAAGGCGGACGGTGGACGCCGCGCTCGGTGACGATGGCCGTGATGTAGGCCGCCGGCGTGACGTCGAAGGCGGGATTGCGGACCTCGGCGTGGGGCAGGGTCACGAGCTTGCCGCCCGCCTCCCGGACCTCGTCCGGGCTGCGCTCTTCGATCGGGATGCCGCCGCCGTCGGGAAGCGACAGGTCGATCGTCGAGGTCGGGGCCGCGACGTAGAACGGGACGCCGTTCTCCTTGGCCAGGACGGCCACCGAGTAGGTCCCGATCTTGTTGGCCGTGTCGCCGTTGCGGGCGATGCGGTCGGCCCCGACGACGACGGCCTGGACCTCGCCGCGCCGCATGAACCAGCCGGCCATGCCGTCGGTGATGAGGACGACCGGGATGCCGTCCCGGTCGAGCTCCCAGACGGTCAGCCGCGCCCCCTGGAGGAACGGCCGCGTCTCGTCGGCGAAGACCCGGATCCGCTTCCCCTCGGCGACCGCGGCCCGGACGATGCCGAGCGCCGTGCCGTATTCCGCCGTGGCCAGGGCCCCGGCGTTGCAATGGGTCAACACGGTCCAGCCGTCGCGGAGGAGGACCTGGCCGTGGCGGCCGATGGCCCGGTTCGTCTCGGCGTCCTCGATCTCGATGGCCTTGGCCTCTTCGAGGAGGGCCTCGCGGAGGGCCCGCAGGCCGGCCGCCCGCGACCGCTCGTAGACCGCTTTCATCCGCTCCAGGGCCCAGAACAGATTGCGGGCCGTCGGGCGCGTCCGGCCGAGCCGCTCGTAGACCTTCTCGAACTCCCGTTCGATGGATCGCCCGGTGGCGGAGCTCATGGCCATGACGCCGAGGACGAGGCCGTAAGCCGCGGCGATGCCGATGGCCGGCGCGCCGCGGACGACCATCTTCTCGATGGCCTGGGCCACTTGGATGTAGGTCCGGCAGCGGACGTAGGTCTCGAGGGCGGGCAGCTTGCGCTGGTCGATCATGACGACGGACCGTCCGCGCCAGGCGATCGTCGGCAGCATGGTCACTCCTTCTTCCAAGCCGGCGTCCGGTCGTCCCGCCAGCCCCATTTCCTCGCCCAGGCCGCGTGGGCCGAAGCGAAGGCGGCCCGGTCCTCCGCGGGCAGGGCCCCGGCCAGCCGGATATAACAATAAACGAGCTGATTGTCGTTGTCACGCCCGATCTTCGCCGTCGGCAGGCCGAGCTCGCGGGCCATGACCGCCTCCTCGTACGAGCGGCGCAGGTCTCCGAGATGGCCGTCGACCTGGGCGTGGAGATAATGGTAGAGCCCGCAGGCGAAATCCCGGTCGACGAGCCGGTCGAGCGTCTTGAGGAGCGCGGCCAGGGCCCTCTCCCGCTCCTTCGTCTCGAGCCCGGCCGCCCCGGCCAGGACCAGGTTCGTCCGTCTCTCGGCCGCGAACATCAGGGCCGGCTTGAAGTCGGACCGGTCGAGGATCTGGGCGTGGATGCGCAGCGCGGGGGCCGCGAGTCCGATCTCCTCGAAGGACGCGGCCAGGCCGGCCAGGGCGGCGTCGGCGGCCCAAGCCTCGCCTTTGTCGAATCCCAGGCCGAAGGCTTCGAGGAACGAGGCCTCGGCCTCGCGCCAGAGCCCGAGCTGGATCTCGGCCAGGCCCTTGACGGTGAACGACTGCGCCGAGGGCTTCCGGAGACAGGCGCGCTCGGACTCGCTCAGGGACCGCTTCCAGGAGGAGATAGCCTCCTCCGTGCGCAAGGCCGCGGCGAGCTCCCGGCCTTCGGCGTAGTGGCGCTTGGCCCGATGAAGATCCGTGAGGCAGGCGGCTGAAAGGACGGCGGCCAAGCCGAGGACGACGACGGCGGACCGGGTCCGGGCGGAAAAATGGGAAACGGGTATCATGTCCCCCATTTTTATGCTTCGGGAGGGACGGTCGGGCCGAGGACGACCGGCCCCTTGATCAGGCCGACGATCAGGTCCTGGACCTCCTCGTCCTTGAGCAGATGGAGCCCGAGCGAGGCGGCCTCCGCGCCGATCGCGACCAGGGCCTTCCAGAACTCCGGATCGGCCGCGGCCGGCTCGATGTCGTCCCGGGCCCGGGCCGTCCGGGCCGCGAACTCGACGACGATCGTCCGATAGTCGGCGGCGTCGATCTCCGCCTTGAACAGGGCCTTGAGGAAGGCGTCCTCGAGCCCGAAAACGGGATAGAGGGCGGGGAAGGCGGCCCTGAGGACGCGGACGTCGCCGCGGGCGATCTCGCCGGCGTATTCCCCGGCCAGGGCCGTGTGGCCGCGGAAGAAGGCCAGGATGAAATCGTCGGGCTTGGTGCGCACGAACTCGGGATCGAGCCAGACCTGCCAGGCCATGATCCGCTCGCGATAGTCGAAGACGCGGCGGACGGCCCAGACGCAGGCCGAATAGAGCACGGGGAAGAGGAGCCAGGACTTGAGCGGCAGGAACCTATCGAGGATCTCGACGCCGCGGGCCAGCGCCGCTTCGACGCCTGTCTTGCTCATCGCGGTTCATTATACGACACACCCCGCGCCGCCGTTCAACCCATCTTTCGGGATCAAAGATCCTCTCCGAGCCGAGGCGAAAGCTGAAAAGGATCCGCGTCGCACAGGTGTCTTTCGAAGGAGGCCGGAAACAAGCGGTGAGGAGGGCGGTCGAACCCGACATCGGGAAAGTTTAGCCGGACAGCGTGGCGGATTCGGGCAGTTTCCCTGGAAACCGACAAAACGTGTTTGAGCGAGGCTTAGCGCAAGCCGAGCGAGTTGTTTTGGCGCCGGATTTGACGCACTGTACGGCGTCCTCAAACTTTCCCGGGAGGGAGAGACCGGCCTCCGAGCCGCTTATCGGCCGATGTCAGGGTATACCCTCTGGCGCGAATGCTAGGATCTCGAAGCTGCTTTCGCCAAGGCTTATTTGACTTCGAGGATGGCCAGGAAGGCTTCCTGGGGGATGTCGACCTTGCCGACGCGCCGCATCCGCTTCTTGCCGGCCTTCTGCTTTTCCAGGACCTTCATCTTGCGGGTGTAGTCGCCGCCGTAGAGCTTGGCCAGGACGTCCTTGCGGAAGGGCTTGACGGTCTCCCGGGCGATGATGCGCTTGCCGATGGCCGCCTGGAGCGCGACCTCGTACTGCTGGCGCGGGATGACCTTGCGCATGCGCTCGACGAGGCCCCGGCCGATGGTCACGGCCTTGTCCTCGTGGACGATGAGCGACAGCGCGTCGACGGGATCGCCGTTGATGAGGATGTCGAGCTTGACCAGCGGGCCGCCCCGGTAGCCCGAGAACTCGTAGTCGAGCGAGGCGTAGCCCTGCGACAGCTGCTTGAGCTGGTTGTAGAAGTCGAAGACCACCTCGTTGAGAGGCAGGGAGTAGGCCAGCAGGACCCGGCCCGGACCGATGTACTCCATCTTCTTCTGGACGCCGCGGCGCTCCTCAAGCAGCTTGAACAGGCCGCCGAGATAGCGGTCGGGCGTCAGGATGACGGCGTCGATGATCGGCTCCTCGATCTCGGCGACCTCGGTCGGCTCGGGCATCTCGGACGGGTTGTGGATCTCGACCGTCTCCCCCGACCGGTTCGTCACCCGGTAGCCGACGCTCGGGGCCGTGGTGATGAGGGTCAGTCCGTAGTCACGCTCGAGACGCTCCTGGACGATCTCCCGGTGGAGCAGGCCGAGGAAGCCGGCCCGGAAGCCGAGGCCCAGCGCCGGCGAGTTCTCCGGCTCGTACTGGAACGCGGCGTCGTTCAGGCGCAGCTTCTCCATGGCGTCGCGGAGCTCCTCGATGTTGCTGTCGCCGGCCGGGAAGATGCCGCAGAAGACCATCGGCTTGGCGTCCTTGAAGCCCGGCAGGGGCTTTGCGGTGGGGCGGTTCCGGTGCGTGACCGTGTCGCCGATCCGGGCGTCGCTCAGCTTCTTGACGCCGGCGATGAGATAGCCGACCTCGCCCGTCTTCAGGACGCCGGATTTGACGGGCTTAGGCGCGAGGTAGCCCACTTCCTCGGCTTCGTACTCGGCCCCCGAGGCCATCAGCACGATCCGGTCGCCCGTCTTGAGCTCGCCGTCGAGAATGCGGACGAGGACGATGACGCCCCGGTAGACGTCGAACCAGGAGTCGAAGAGCAGGGCCTTGAGCGGCGCCTCCGGGTCTCCCTTCGGCGGCGGGATGCGCTCGACCACGGCCTCGAAGAGCTCCGGCAGGCCCTGGCCCGTCTTGGCGCTGACGAGCAGGGCCTCGGAGCGGGGCAGGCCGATGACGTGCTCCATCTGTTCGAGAGAATCCTCGATCTGGATCTGGGGCAGGTCGATCTTGTTGATGACCGGGACGAGGACGAGGTCGTTGTGGATGGCCAGGTAGGTGTTGGCCAGGGTTTGGGCCTCGACCCCCTGGGAGGCGTCGATGACGAGGAGGGCGCCGTCGCAGGCCAGGAGGCTCCGCGAGACCTCGTAGGAGAAATCAACGTGGCCGGGGGTGTCGATGAGGTCGAAGATGTAGTCCTCCCCCGAGCGGCTCCTGTAGGTCAGGCGGACGGTCTGGGCCTTGATGGTGATGCCCCGCTCCCGCTCGAGCTCCATGGTGTCCAGGACCTGCTCCTTGAGCTCCCGGGCGGAGAGGGCCCCGGTCAGCTCGATGAACCGGTCGGCCAGGGTGGATTTCCCGTGGTCGACGTGGGCGATGATGGAGAAGTTCCTGATGTTCTTCATGGGATCTTTTATTATCTCAGATTATCCAAAGGCCGTCTAGAACCCGCCTGTGCCTCAGATATTACCTTTCTGTGTGTTGGCTTGACAAGTCGTTGCTCGCTTCCTAATATATCGATGGGGAGGGGTTTTTGGTTCGCCTATTGACTAGCAGAGGGGTACTTGTCCCGAT
>JBFYNT010000042.1:0-7586 GCA_041304225.1 Candidatus Aminicenantota bacterium | reverse complement strand
GCGCATTCGGCTTCAGGCCGAGATGCGCAGTCAATAAGACCGCGACCAAGCCAAGGAGGCCGAGGCCCTTTCCGACGGCCGCCCTCTTGCCCGGTCGATGACGGACATTGAAATCGATATTCCCCATGCCTGCATTTTGGGTCGCATTCTCCGAAATGTCAACGGGCCA
Organism: Candidatus Aminicenantota bacterium; assembly: GCA_041304225.1. Lineage (GTDB taxonomy): Bacteria > Acidobacteriota > Aminicenantia > Aminicenantales > Saccharicenantaceae > RBG-16-66-30. Next base: position 7,417 of record JBFYNT010000042.1, on the reverse strand, counting down.
TCGTGCAGGTCGTTGATAAGGAAATGGTGGGCGACAGACGACTTGAGCTAATCAATGTAACGGCGACGATCTATGTCGACTCGTTCTTCTTCTCCGGGCAACGGACGCTTCCGCGGTGATCGGCGAAGGCCTGGCGCCGTGCTTGACATTGCCCGCCGGACGCAATACGCTCTTTGACGAGTTGAGCCGTCATGAGGACGATCTCCGTTATCGATTCGCATACCGGGGGTGAGCCCACGCGGCTCATCGTCGCCGGGGGGCCCGAGCTGGGCCGTGGGCCGATGTCCGAGCGGCTCGAACGGTTCAGAAGGGACTTCGATCTCTATCGCTCGGCGGCGGTTAACGAGCCTCGCGGCTCGGACGTCATCGTGGGCGGCCTGCTCTGCGAGCCGGAGGACCCGGCCTCCTCTGCGGGCGTGATCTATTTCAACAACGTCGGCTATCTCGGGATGTGCGGCCACGGGACGATCGGCCTCCTGGTCACCTTGGCCCACATGGGCCGCGTCCGTCCGGGAGAGCACCGCATCGAGACGCCGGTGGGGACCGTCACCGCGACGCTTCATTCGGGCGGCGAAGTGACCGTGGCGAACGTGCCAAGCTACAGGAAAACCAAAGGCTTCGCGGTCGACGTGCCGGGTTTGGGCCGGGTGTCGGGCGATGTCGCTTGGGGCGGCAACTGGTTCTATCTCGTGGAAGACCACGGCCAAGCGCTCCGACTCGAGAATGTGGAGACCTTGACGGATATCGCCTGGCGGATCCGCACCGTCCTGAATGAGAGCGGATACCCCGAAGTGGATCATGTCGAGCTGTTCGGCCCGGCCGTCGCCGCCGGCGCGAATTCGCGCAGCTTCGTTCTTTGTCCGGGGAAAGCCTATGACCGCTCGCCGTGCGGGACCGGCACCAGCGCCAAGATCGCCTGCCTGGCCGCCGACGGCAAGCTGGCCGAGGGGCAGGCCTGGGTGCAGGAAAGCATCCTCGGCAGCACCTTCACCGGCCGTTATGCGATGCGGGACGGAGCGGTCATCCCGTCCATCACCGGCACGGCGTTCGTCACTGCGGAATCGACTCTGATCCTCGACGACGCCGACCCTTTCATCTGGGGGATCCGGGGCTGATGTCCGGTTGGGACGTGGGCGTTGTCGGAGCGGGGATCGTCGGGGCCGCTTGCGCGTCGGAATGCGCGCGCGCGGGCCTGTCCGTGGTCGTCTTCGACCGCGGCCCCGTCGGCGGGGGGGCGACCGCCGCGGCGATGGGCCATGTCGTCGTGATGGACGACTCGGAAGCCCAGTTCGCCCTGACGTCGTATTCGCGCCGTCTCTGGCGCGATCTCGCCCCGGAGCTCCCGGCAGATGTCCATTTTGAGGCCCGCGGAACGCTGTGGCCGGCGGCCGACGAGGAGGAAATGGCAGAGGCCCGGAGGAAAGCGGAGTTCTTGCGCGGCCGGGGCCTTCGGGCGGAGATCCTCGATGAGGCCGGCATCCGGGAAGCCGAGCCGAACCTGCGTCCCGGCCTGAGGGGCGGGCTGCTTGTCCCGGACGACTCCGTGCTGTATCCGCCGTCCGCGGCCCTGTTCTTACTCGGGCGCGCCCCGCGGAACAAGATCGTGCTCCGGACCGGAACCGACATCCGGGCCATGGATCCGGACGGCGGCGTCGTCCTCAGCGACGGCACGCGGATCAGCACCGGGCTGACGGTCAACGCCGCCGGGTGCTGGTCGCCCGATCTGACGGCCGGGCTTCCGGTCAGAAAGCGCAAAGGCCATCTGGTCGTGACCCATCGCTATCCCGGCCATATCCGGCACCAGCTCGTGGAGCTGGGTTATTTGAAAAGCGCGCATTCGGTGTCCTCGGATTCGGTGGCCTTCAACGTCCAACCCCGGTCGAACGGCCAGATGCTCATCGGGTCATCCCGCCAATACGGCGCCGAGCGACCGGACGTGGAGTTCGGCATCCTCCGGCGTATGCTCGAACGGGCCGCGCTTTACCTGCCCGGCCTCGGACGGCTCACCGCGCTCCGGTCTTGGGCCGGATTCCGCCCGGCCACCCCCGACAAGCTGCCGTTCATCGGGCCGTCGGCCGAAAATCAAAAGATCTGGCTGGCCACGGGCCACGAGGGGCTGGGCATCACGACCTCTCTCGCGACCGGCCGGCTCCTGGCGGACATGATCCTGAACCGGACGGAGGAGATCCCCTTCGCCCCGTATTCGCCGGCGCGCTCTCTCCCGGAAGATAAAGCCCATGACTGAGACCGTCAGCCTCACCATCAACGGCCGGCCGATCCGCGTTCCGTCCGGCACGGTCGTCGCCGTCGCCCTGGCGCTGGCCGGGGAATCGCGCTTCCGGCGCTCCGTCGCCGGACATCCGCGGGGCCCTCTCTGCGGCATGGGGGTCTGCTTCGAATGCTCCGTTACGATCGACGGCCGTCCGCACTGCCGCAGCTGTCAGACGCTCTGTGCGGACGGCATGGAAGTCCGGACCGATGAGTGATGCCCGCTCCCGGTTCGAAGTCGTTGTGGTCGGCGCCGGGCCGGCCGGTCTCGCGGCGGCGGCCGCGGCGGCGGAATGCGGCCGCCGGACCCTCGTTCTCGACGCCACCCCCTGGCTCGGAGGTCAGATCTGGAGGGGGCGGGAGGCGAAAGGCGGCACCGGATCGGCGAAGCGCTGGCTGGCGAGGCTTCAGGCGGCCGGCGCCGCCGTCGCTCGCCAGACGGCCGTCGTCGCGGCGCCCGCCCCCGGAATCCTCTTAGCGGAATCGCCCGAGGGGCCGCGGGAGATCGGATGGGAGAGGCTGATCCTGACGATCGGGGCGCGCGAGCTTTTCCTTCCGTTCCCGGGCTGGACGCTTCCCGGCGTCGTCGGGATCGGCGGCCTGCAGGTTCTTGTCAAGGGCGGATGGCCCCTGGCCGGGAAGCGCATCGTCATCGCCGGCAGCGGGCCCCTCCTTTTTGCGGCGGCAGCGGAATACCGGGCCGCGGGCGCGGACGTCGTTTTGATCGCCGAACAGACGGACTGGGCCAGGCTGGTCCGCTTCGGCCTGTCGCTCCCCCCTCTGGCGCCCGGAAAGATCCTTCAGGCCGCCAAATACCAGGCCGCCCTTATTGGTGTCCCGTATCGCGCGGGAAGCTGGGCCGTTTCGGCGCAGGGCGCGGATCGGCTCGAGGGCGTCACGCTCCGAAACGCCCGCGGGACCTGGACGGAGCGATGCGACGTTCTGGCTACCGGTTTCGGCTTTCTTCCGAATCTGGAGCTGCCCCGCCTCCTCGGCTGCCGCACGGAAAACGGCGCGGCGGTAGTGGACGATCGGCAGGAAAGCTCCCAAGCCGGGATCTTCATCGCCGGCGAGCCGACGGGCATCGGCGGAGAAGGCCGGGCCCTGGTCGAAGGGCTGATCGCGGGTTTCGCGGCGGCCGGCCGCCCGGAGCGGGCCGGGCGGCTTCGGCGAAAGCGCCGTCGGGCCTTGGCCTTCAGCCGGGCTATGGACCGGGCCTTCGCCTTGCGCGATGAGGTGAGGGACCTGGCTTCGCCCGAGACGCCGGTCTGCCGGTGCGAGGATGTGACCCGGGGCGACCTCGAAAAGTACGGCGGCTGGCGCGCCGCCAAGCTCCATACGCGCTGCGGGATGGGCCCTTGCCAGGGCCGGATCTGCGGCGGGGCCGTCGAAAAGCTGTTCGGATGGGATGCCGCCTCCAATCGGCCGCCCGTCTTTCCCGTCTCGATCGGGACGCTGAGGGAGCCGGATCCCGGCCCCAGCGTCGATTCGGAATGAATACGGCCTTGGGAGGCGCACGAGCCGCGGGCTCACCTCCCGCCTCACAAGAAGCCCCCATTCCAAAGACCCGTTCCCCCTCCTTGTTCGATCAAGGGGGGCTTACGGACCGAGCCTTTCACAGAGGAGTGAGGGGCGATAGAGGACTTGAACTAATCAATGTAGCGGCGACGACCTTGGTCGGCGAGTTGTTCTTCTTCGGGCATCGGACGCTTTCCGGGTAGCTGGCGAAGGCCTGGCGCCGATCTCCGGGCAGGGCTTTGAGGAACAACACGTTGTCCCAGCCGGCGTCGATCATGCGGACGTGGGGGATTGAATCGGGCGGGGAGCCGGATTATGATGACCCGGGACGAAAGGACCTGGACATGAGACCGAAGACCGGGCTGCGGTGCGCGGCGGCGTTGGCGGCCTCGGCGGCCGCGATGGGCCTCATCGCCTGCGGATCTCCGCCCCCCGCTCCGATCCGCGTCCTTCTCTTGAGCGGGCAGAACAACCACGACTGGAAGACGACGACCCCTAAGCTCGAAGCCATTCTCGAGGAAGATGGCCGTTTCGAGGTCGAGGTCACCGAGAGCCCCGGCGGCCTGACATCATCCTTGCTCGGATCCTATGACGTCATCCTGAGCAACTGGAACGCCTTTGGGAACGGGGTCTCCGCCTCTGCTTGGCCCGAGGAAGCCCGCCGGGCCACCCTCGAATTCGTCCGCGGCGGCAAAGGTCACATCGCCGTCCACGCCGGCAGCTCGTCGTTCGAGGGCTGGGACGACTACGCGCGGCTGACCCTGGCCGCGTGGAAGACCGGGCGGTCGAGCCACGGCCCGATCCACGAATTCCCCGTCCGCATCGACGATGCCTCGCACCCCGTCACGGCCGGGCTCGCCCCGTTCACGATCAGGGACGAGCTGTGGAACAGGCCCGGGACGGTCGAAGGAGCCAAGGTCCTGGCCTCTTCGTTCTCGGCCCCGGACATGGCAGGCACGGGCGAATGGGAGCCGGCGGTGCTGGCTGGCCGCTACGGCAACGGAAGGAGCCTGACCATCCTCCTCGGCCACGACGCCGAGGCCATGGATAACCCGGGGTTCCGGGCCCTCCTCATACGGGCCGTCGAGTGGGCGGCGAGGGGCCGCGTGTCGCCGCGGGAGGAAGCCGCGGGGGCGGCGTGGCGGTGGCAAAGGACGGACGGTGCGGCCCTGGCTCTCGTCGGAGCCGCCGGCCCGCTGTGGCGATTCAATTACGACCGCGAGCTCGACACGCCCTATTTCCACCCGCTGACGACGACGGATGGACGGACACTGACCTGGGACCGGCCGCCCGACCACATCTGGCATCACGGCCTCTGGTTCAGCTGGAAGTTCATCAACGGCGTGAATTACTGGGAGATCGACCCGGAGACCGGACGCCCGGCGGGCCGCGCCTCCTGGACGAACGTCAAGATCGAGACCGGCGGCGGGCTCGGGGCCAAGATCTCCATGGACCTGGCCTACCGGCCGGCGGGCGAAGAGGCGGCTGTCCTCACGGAACGGAGATCGATCGAGGTCTCCGCGCCTGGCCCGGACGGGACCTATACCATGGATTGGACCTGTTCGTTCCGGGCCGTCCGGGAGGTCGTGCTCGACCGGACGCCCATCCCCGGCGAGCCCGGCGGACAGAGCTGGGGCGGGTACGCCGGCCTGTCGCTCCGCCTGACCGGGGACATGACCGGCCGCCGGGCCGTGACGATCGGCGGGCCCGTCGCGGAAAGCGAGATACGGGAAGAGCGCTACCGCGGCCGGCACGCGGCTTTGGACTATTCGGGGCTGGTCAACGGGACGCCGGCCGGGGTCGCCATCCTCGACCACCCCGGGAACCCGAGGTCCCCGACGCCCTGGTATGTCATCATTTCGTCCGAGATGAGCTTTTTCAGCCCGGCCCTGCTCTGCTTCGAGCCGATGACGCTCCGGCCGGGCGAGGGGCTCACGCTCCGATACCGGGTCATCGTCCATGGCGGCCGCTGGGACGCCGCCCGTCTCGACGCCGAATACCGCGGGTTCGCCCGCTGAACGCAGGGACGCGGGCGAGGAGGAAGAGCCTGAGCGTTTCCGGGATCACTCGACGGAGCTTCCTGAAGTCCGCGGCCGCGGTCGCCGCCGCGCCGGCGATCGTCCCGTCGGGCCTCTTCGGCCGCCAGGCCCCGAGCAACCGGGTCAACCTGGCCGCCATCGGCGTCGGCAACCGGGGCGCCGGCAACGTCTGGGCCGACTTCGTCGAGACCCAGAGCGACGTCCGGCTCGTCGCCGCCTGCGACTGCTTCGCCGGACGGAGGAACGACTTCGCGGCCAAGGTCAACGCGCACTACGGCGCGAAGATCTGCGCCCCCATGGCCGATTGGCGCGAGGTCCTGGCCCGCAAGGATGTCGACGGCATCGTCGTCAGCACGCCCGGCCCCTCCGCAAGCCCTGGAAGCTCTAGGCCGGCGGGCGCGTCTCCGCCCGCGAAGGACAGTCCTCATCGCCCGCGCGGGTTTATCGGATCCTCGTGGCGGTATACGAAACTCGTCCCCCATCAAAGAGTTCGCGGAACGTGGCCGTGCTTCCGCTCACCGTGACTTGGCAATTCTTCCAGGCGAAATTGCCGCTGCTATCGCGAACGATCTTTTGTCCCGAATAAACGCCCTGGGAACTGCCCGAGAATTGATAAGATCGCATGCCTTCTCTGTAGCCGAGGCTTATTAAGACGGACGCCAGGTTATGGATCGTTCCGATAATCATGTTCCCCGACTGGGCGAAATTCACGGTGGACCCATCCTCAAATGCCGTGGACATAGCTCGCCCGGTAGGCGGCGCTCTGACCGTCCGTGGCGGCCGGGTACCTGCTGATGAGATCGAGAACGGACTGCAGGTCGATATTGGCCAAGGGACCAATGAAGCGGTTTCGAATTTCGTCTATGGAATTGAATGTATTCGTGGCGTAGGCAACCTGGGAGGGGTCGGTGGAAGGCGTGTTGAACAATTCGACCTGGGCATGCCACAATCCCAGGTTGATGCCCGCATCCCCGATCAGCCGTTGGATATCATTGGCGAAGAGCCCGGAGGGGATCGCTATCGCCAAGCCGATCGTCAACGCCGCCAGGATTCCGCATTTTCGTTTCATGAAGGACTCCCTTGATCGGATAGCAGTGGGCGATAGAGGAATTGAACCTCTGACTTCACCCGTGTGTAGGAAGAGGCCCGTTTTTTTAGCCCAATTAGGGCGTAAGGAATGGATCGGGGACCGTGGTTGACCGGCCGATAGGCCAATGCTAATATCCTATCATCAAGGTGGGGGAGAGCGTTGCTGATGAAAAAACGGATCATATTAGGGCTAACGGTCTTATGTTCTTTTCTGGCCGCCGCGGCTCAGGAAAGCTCGCTGGCCGGATATTGGAAAGGAGCCATCCAAACCGGCGGACGCACATTCAGCTTTGTGTTCACGTTCTCTATGGATGCCCAAGAGGGGATTCAGGGGTTTCTGGATCTCCCGGAGCAAGACGAACAGAATATCCCCATCGATGAGATCACGATCACGGGGAACAAGATCTATCTCGACATGAAGAAGATCCAGAGAAAATACGAAGGCGAGATCAGTCCGGATAAAAAGAAGATCGTGGGCGTCTATATCCGAAGCAACGGAACTC
>JBFYNT010000041.1:0-3492 GCA_041304225.1 Candidatus Aminicenantota bacterium | reverse complement strand
CGGGCCTGAAATCAAAGGAGCGCGACATGAATCAGAGAATACGCGTCAAACCGACCAAGCCCGTGCTCGTGATGGGCCTCGTGGTCGCGGCAGCCATGCTGATCCAAGGGGCCGAGATCCTCGGCGAGAAGTGGTGAGGCGCCGGTGAGCCCCCGGTTTCTCGTGCTCGTCGCGGCCGCGGCGGCCTCGCTCGCGGCGTGCGCGACCGCGGTCGACAGGAAGGCGCCCGCGACGGACGGCGCGCCGCCGGTCATCGAGCCCGCTCCCGGCTTCCCGGACGCCCCGGGCGCGCTCGGACCCTGCCTGGGCGACCGGGCCCTGGCGATCGAGGGCGGGGAAGACGAGCCGAACCGCAACGGCACCCTGGTCAGCTACTCCCTCGACGGGACAAGCCGGGAGGTCCTTTTCGAGGGCGTCTCGGACGTCTACCCCCAGGGCGACGGCTCGATCGTCGCCAAGCGCCGCGTCTCGCGTTCGGGGCACCTCCTCCTCTACGCCGCGCCGGGGAAGCTCGGCCGGCCCGCCGTCTTCGCCGAGGCTTTCGATCTCGCCGACGCGGCGGTCGGACCGGGCGGGCGGCGGGCCGCGGCGATCGTCCGGATGTCCGCCGCTTCCGACTGGGAGCTGGTGATCGCCGCCCTTCCCCCCGGAACGTCCGGCCCGCGGCGCGTCGCCCTGCCCGAGGGCGTGCGGCCCGAAGGTGTCCGCTGGCGCCTGGAGGGCGATCCCGACGACGTCTCGTCAGGGACGGGGCATCCCATCGTGCTCATCGGGAGCCGGGAGGACAAGCCGGCGCGCTTCGGCCTGGCCGACCTCGACGGGACGCCGCGCTGGGAAAGCCTGCCGGCCTACGTCGAATCCGAGGCCCACGACTTCATCCTCAGCAAGAGCCATTCGCTCGGCGTCGAACAGACCGAGATCGACGGCCGGCCCGCCGTCCGGGTCGCCTACTTCTGGTGGCACGGGGCCGTCGAGGACATCGCCGTCCTCGGGGGGATGACGCTCGACGGATATCGGTGGGCCTGCCTTCGCGGCGCCGTTTTTGTCACCGGCCGCGAGGGCGAGGGGTACACGGCCAAGACCGTCGTGCTCCGCGGCGGCCGTGTCCTGACGGCGGTCGGCGGGGCCAGCCGCCCGGTCAAGCTCTTCGAGCCGCCCGCGCGTCCGCGCCATTTGCCTTAGCCGATCACCCACCTTCTGCCGCACCCCTTCTAAAACGGGGACACAATACCTATTCACCTAATAAATCTAACGGAATTCGGGGACACGATCCCAATGCCGGGGAAACGGGTCATGTCCCCAATTCCAGATAATTGGTGAATAGGTATTGTGTCCCCGCTTTATTGGGCGAGGGCGCGGCCCAGGGCGTAGGCCTCGGCCATGAGGGCCTTGTCGCGGGCGGCCGCGCCGGCCTTGCCGCCGCCGCCGTGGACCATCCCGGCGATGGGGGCGCCGAGGTAGGCGAAGGCGTCCTGGAACGAGCGCATGGCGTTGATCGCGCCCGATCCCCGCGGGTCGGCGTCTCCAGAGGCCAGGATAATGCCGATCCGCTTGCCCTTGAGCTCGCGGTAGCTCTTGTCGCCGAAGACGTAGAGCCGGTCCATGAACAGCTTGGCCTGGGCGCTCATCGTGAACCAGTAGACGGGCGAGGCGATGAGCAGTGCGTCGGAGGCCTTGATCGCGCCCCGCAGGGCCTTGACGTCGTCGTTGTGGACGCAGCCCTTCGCGTTTGTCTTCCGGCAGGCGTCGCAAGCCCGGCACGGGCTGAAGGAGAGGTCGGCCAGGCGGACCGTCCGGACCTCGGCCCCGGCCTCCGCGGCCCCGCGCGCCGCCTCGGCGGCCAGGACGGAGCTGTTCCCCTTCGGCCTCGGGCTGGCCATCACGACCATGAGCTTCCGGTTCTTTTTCATCGGGACCCCGGCGCGTAGCCCTCGAGCGGCGGCAGGAGCCGCGTCGTCGCGTAGCGGATCTTCTCCCAGACCGCCAGGTCCATGCCGCAGAAGACGTCCACGACCTTCGGGTCGAACTGTCCGCCGGCGCCGGCCTTGAGCTCGCGGCGGGCGGCCTTGAAGTCGCGCGGCGCCCGATAGGGGCGGTGCGAGGTCACAGCGTCGAGCGTGTCAGCCACGGCGAAGACCCGGGCTTCGAGCGGGATGGCCTCGCCCTTGAGCCCCTTGGGATAGCCCGTGCCGTCGTACTTCTCGTGGTGGCAGAGGATGATGTTCCCGACCTCGGGGACGAGTTTGACGTCGCGGACGAGGCCGTAGCCGAGCGCGGGATGGCGCCGGATGGCCGCCCACTCTTGCGCCGTCAGCGGCCCGGGCTTCTTCAGGATGGAATCGGGGATGGCCATCTTGCCCGCGTCGTGCAGGAGCGCCCCCTTGCGGATGCTGTCGAGCGTCGCCGGATCGCGGACGCCGCAGGCTTCGGCCAGGACGTGGCTGTAGCGCGCGACCGTCTTGGAATGGCCGTAGGTCTCGACGTCGCGCAGGTCGAGCGCGGCCATGAAGTTCTCGAGGGTCGTGTCGTAGGCTTCCTCGAGCTGGCGCGACTTGCGGAGGTGGCGGGCCAGCTCCCTCTTCAACCGTCGCAGCTCGGCCGCCTCCGGGGGCTCCGGGAGGCTCTTCCGGGCGTCCACGTCGAGGCCCCTTTCGGACAAAAATGCGCAAACCTCCGCCCGTTTTTTGTCATCTTCGACGACGACGAGGACCTTGGCCGCGCTCATGACGCCCCTTTATACATTTTTTCGATGCGCCGTTCAAGACAGGCCATTTCATCCTTGACAACCGAGCGACCAAATCATCATAATGAACGCGCTAAGGTTAAGGAGCGGCCATGGATCACGATCCGAACATCTTCAGGGATTCCTCTCAAGTCATCCAGGAAGTCGAAGACCAGCTCGAGCGCATCCTCCAGAAGAAATTCCGCGACGTCGACAGCGAGCTCGTCGAGCGCATCAACCGCGAGAAAGAGGCCGCCCGCAAGCGCAAGGAAGATATCGAGCGCGAGTTCGACAAGGAGAAGAGCGCCCTCAGCGAATACCGGATCATGGTCCGCGACTTCGAGGAACAGCGGGCCGGGCTGCTCAACGAGGCCCGGGACCGCATGCAGAAGGTCCTCAAGTTCCAGGCCGAGATCGAGTCCCTGGCCAAGTCCACCGTCGACGAGATCAAGCGGGTCAACGAGATCCAGCAGCGGCTCGAGGCGCTGAGGACGAGGACCTCGGAGCGGGCCGCCTTCCTCAAGAACGACCTCCAGGAGCGCTTCGGCATCGTCGCCGAGGTCATGGAGGAGGAGCCCAAGCCGCTGTCCCTCGACCTCGACGAGGAGTTGGAGAAGCTGCGCAAGATCAAGGACCTGCTGGCCATCGAGTCGGCCGCCGCCAGCCTCGGCCGTCTGGGCGGCGAGCCGGCCGGACGCGACGATCTGGCCGTTATGGACGCCGCCGCGAACAAGACCGGAGTGGAGATCCCGGCCATCCAGGAGCTCATC
>JBFYNT010000040.1:0-3747 GCA_041304225.1 Candidatus Aminicenantota bacterium | reverse complement strand
GGTCTTAATCTCGGGGGCGAAAAGCGACAGCTTGAACTCCTCGATCATCCAGCGGAGTTCTTCGACAGCCGCCCGCTGTTCGGGCGGCACAGAAATCGGGGACACAATACTCTGTCCCTCTTTTTGTGTCCCCGATTTGGGGCGCTTGAGCGAGCCTTCGAGGCGCGCCAGCTCGAAGGCGTAGGGCTCGAGCTGGGCGGCCTTGGCCTTGTCCTTTTCCGGCGCGATGCGGCCCCGCTCGAGCCGGATGGCCAGCCCCTCGAGGTAGCGCGGGATGCGGACGAGCCGGGCGATGTCGTAGAGCGCCAGGAAGTCCTTCGGCACCAGGCGGTCGAGGTCGGCGGCGACGGCGTCGAGGTACTCGGGCGTGACGCGCTCCTTGAGCTTGCTGAGCTCGTAGAGGCTGAGGGTTTTCGCGCTCTTGCCGCCCCCTCCCCCGCTCCCCTTTCCGAGGGCGGCGCGGATCTTCGCGTAGAGCTCGACGGTCTTGATGACGGTCTGCGTCAGCGCGTGCCCCTTGTCGAAGAGCGTGCGCCCGACCTCGGCTTCGTAGGCCTTGAAGGCCGCCTCCGTGCGGATATCGCCGCGCTCCAGGACGTCGCGGGCCAAGGTCGCTTCGATGGCCTTCTCGAGCGCCTCCCGTCCGCCGAAATAGAGCGCCGCGCGGTCGTACTCGGCCGGGATCTTGTGGTAGCGCCGCACAAACGCCAGCTCTTTCGCGAACTTGCGCATCAGGAGGGCGCGCACGCCTTGCCTGTGCGAGGCCTCGGCCTCGGCCCGCGTCGGGAACAGGCGAATGGTGATAGGTTGGCCGGCCCCAGCCGTCCCCGATAAATGGGAAATAGGTACTGTGTCCCCGATCCGTTCACAGGGGATCATGTCCCCCATTTTAAGGGCGGGGAAGGCCGTGAGGGACGTGCCCACCGCGATCTTCTCGGGCAGATCGCCGAAGGTCCACTCCGTGATCCCGTCCTTCTCCCACGCCCGCCTCGCCTCCTGCCAGGCCGGCGACTCGATCTTGGACGGCGCTTCGTCGGCAGCCCCGATCTTCTTCCGCAGCAGCTCGACGTCGCGCCCGGCGTCGATGACCTTGCCCGTCGCCGGGTCGACGACCGCGACGCGCATCTTCAAGTGCTTGGGGACGTCGGCCAGGGCCCACTCGCGCACCGGAATGTCCACCCCGAACCGCCGCCGGACGAACTCGGAGACGGCCTTGAACAGCGGGACCTCCTCGGGCGCCTGGGGCATCTCGCGGGCGATCGCCTCGGCCTTCTCCCCGACCGGCACCAGGAGCTTGCGGTAGCGCTTGGGCAGGCCCTTGATGAGCGCGGCGATCTTGTCGCGGTACTGGCCGGCGACGCCCCATTCGAGGCGGCCGGCCGGGATCGCGCTCAGCAGGCCGGGCGGGACGCTCAGCGTCACGCCGTCGTCGTCCTCGCCGGGCGCGAACTTGTAGACGGCGCGGAAGGGCCGGCCCGCCACCTCGACGCTGTCGGGGAAGGCGTCGACGTCCGCCGCCTCGGGCCGGTAGTTGAGGATCTGATCTTCGGTCAGGCGCAGGAAGGAATCGTCGCCCCCGCGGTCGCGCACGTCCTTGAGGAGCTTGCGCAGGCTCCGGACGTCGCGGATCCCCGGGAGCTTCTCCGCATAGAACTTGGCGATCTCGCCCTCGGCCACCAGGATGTCGCGCCGCCTGAGCTTCTCCTCCATGGCCTCGACCTGGCGCTGGAGGGCCAGGTTGTGCTCGAGGAAAGGCGGCGGGTCGTCGATCTCGCCCTCGACCAGGCCGTTCATGACGAAGATCTCGTGGGCCTCGGCCGGCGCGACGCGCCCGTAGGAGACGCGGCGCTCGCGGACGATCTCGAGGCCGAAGAGCGTGACCCGCTCTTTGGCCGTGACCTCGCCCCGGGCCCGGTCCCAGGCGGCGTCGGAGTAGGCGCGCTTGCAGAGCGGTCCCCCCAGCGCTTCGAGCCAGGCGGGGTCGATGCGGGCCGCCGTCCGGGCGAAGAGCCGCGACGTCCGCACCACTTCCGTCGAGACGATCCAGCCCGGGCCCTTGCCGAAGAGCACCGACCCGGGCCAGAGCATGACCTCGCGGTTCTTGGCCCCCGTGTACTGGTTCTTCTCCTTGTGCGCGGCGATATTCGAGAGATACCCGCTGAGGATCGACCGGTGGATGGCCCCGTAGAGCGCCGGCGAAATATCGGCATGTAAATTCGGGGACACAATACCTATTTCCCTATTTCCGGCCGCCGCCGCCCCTTCGCCCCTCCCGCCGCGCCCGCCCGCTCGCCTCCGCCCTCCTCCCCGCTCCCCCGCCTCGCGCTCCCTCAGCGCCCCGGTGATCTCCGCGTGCAGGTAGACCCACTCGCGCATTCGCGGGAACGACAGGAAGTTCTCGTGGCAGAAGCGCCGCTTCTGGACGAGCGACGTCAGCTTCTCAAAGTCGCCGTGGTACCGGTTCCAGATGTTGAACCGGGCCAGGAAGTCCGAGTCCGGGTGCTTGAAGGCCTCGTGGACGGCGTCGGCCTGCTGGGCCTTCTCGGGCGGCCTCTCCCGCGGATCGCGGATGCTCAGCGCCGCGGCCAGCACGGCCACCTCGGGCAGGCAGTTCTCGGCCCGGGCCTCGATCAGCATGCGCGCGAGGCGCGGATCGAGCTGGATCCGGGCCATCGCCCGCCCGGTCTCGGTCAGCTCCCAGCGGGAATTGGTGAATGGGTATTGTGTCCCCGTTTTTCCGGTCTTTCGGATAGCCCCCAGCTCCACGAGCGTGTCGTAGCCGTCGTGGACGGCCTTGGCCGCGGGCCGGTCGATGAACGGGAACTGGAGCGGGTCGCCCAGCCCCAGGTCGGTCATCCTCAGGATGACCTCGGCCAGGTCCGACCGCAAGATCTCGGGCGAGGTGAACTCGTCGCGCGACTCGTACTCGACCTGGCTGTAGAGCCGCACGCACAGCCCCTCTTTGACCCGGCCGCACCTCCCCTTCCTCTGGTCGGCCGAGGCCCGCGAGATGGGCGAGATGGGCAGGCTGTTGATGCGCGTCCCCGGCTGATATTGGGCGATCCGGGCCACACCCGAGTCGACCACGTAGCGGATGCCGGGGATGGTCAGCGAGGTCTCGGCGACGTTCGTGGCCACGACGATCTTGGGCGCGGTCACCGTGTAGATAAGCCGCTGCTCCCCCGCCGGGAGCCGCGAGAAGAGCGGCAGCACTTTGATCCCCGGCCACTTGCGGCCCTCGAGCATGCGGCAGGTCTCCAGGATGTCCTGCTCGGTCGGCATGAACACCAGCACGTCGCCCGGCGGCTTCTCCCGCCTCAGATACTCGACGGCCTCGACGGCCTGGTCGACGTAGTCCTTGTCCTCGGCCTCCTCCTTGTCGGGCACGCGGTACTCGACCTCGACCGGGTAGAGCCGGCCGCTGACCTCGATGACCGGCGCGTTCTTGAAGGCCTTGGAGAACTTCTCCGTGTCCATGGTGGCCGACGTGATCACGAGCTTGAGGTCGGGGCGCTCGTCGAGCAGGCGACGCACGATCCCCAGCAGGAAGTCGATGTTGAGCGAGCGCTCGTGGGCCTCGTCGATGATCAGCGTGTCGTATTCGTGGAGGTGGCGGTCGCCCTGCGTCTCGGCCAGCAGGATGCCGTCGGTCATGACCTTGATGTAGCCGTCGCGCGAGGTCCGGTCCTGGAAGCGGATCTTGTAGCCGACCGACCTCGCGATCGGCTCGCCGAGCTCCTCGGCGAT
>JBFYNT010000039.1:0-12528 GCA_041304225.1 Candidatus Aminicenantota bacterium | reverse complement strand
CCTGATGCCCCACCCGGAGCGGGCCTCGGAGAGGATCCTCGGCAGCGAGGACGGACGGACCGTCTTCGAGTCCCTCATCCTCGGCCTCGAGCGCGCCCGGCCCGCACGCCGGCCCGCCGCGACCCGCAGGAAGGCCCGCCATGATTGACAGATCCCTTCTCGAACGGCACAACCTCACCGAGGACGAGTACACCCTCATCGTCGAGCTCATCGGCAAGGAGCCGAACCTGACCGAGCTCGGCATCTTCTCGGTCATGTGGTCCGAGCACTGCGGCTACAAGAGCTCGCGCGTCCACCTGAAGCGGCTCCCGACCGAGGGCCGGCACGTCGTCCAGGGCCCCGGCGAGAACGCCGGCGTCCTCGATATCGGCGGCGGCCAGGTCATCGTCTTCAAGATCGAGTCCCACAACCACCCGTCCTTCATCGAGCCCTACCAGGGCGCGGCCACGGGCGTCGGCGGCATCCTCCGCGACATCTTCACCATGGGCGCCCGGCCCATCGCGGTCATGGACTCCCTGCGCTTCGGACCGCCCGACGATCCCAGGAACCGCTCGGTCATGGGCGGCGTCGTTTCCGGCATCTCCGGCTACGGCAACGCCTTCGGCGTCCCGACCGTCGGCGGCGAGGTCTACTTCGACCCCTGCTACAACCTCAATCCGCTCGTCAACGTCTTCTGCCTGGGCCTGGCCGACAAGGACAGGGTCTTCTACGCCAAGGCCGAGGGCGCCGGCAACAAGGTCCTCTATGTCGGGGCCAAGACCGGGCGCGACGGCATCCACGGCGCGACCATGGCCTCGGCCGAGTTCGGCAAGGACACCGAGCACAAGCGGCCGAACGTCCAGGTCGGCGACCCGTTCAAAGAGAAGCTCCTGCTCGAGGCCTGCCTCGAGGTCATGGACCGCCGCCTCATCGTCGGCATCCAGGACATGGGCGCCGCCGGCCTGACCTGTTCGACGACGGAGATGGCGGCCAAGGGCGGCATGGGCATCGTCGTCGACCTCGACAAGGTTCCCCAGCGCGAGGCCGGCATGACCCCGTACGAGATCCTGCTCTCGGAGTCCCAGGAGCGCATGCTTCTCGTCGCCGAGCCGGGCAAGGTGGCCGAGGTCCAGGCGATCTTCGCCAAGTGGGACCTCGACGCGCCGGTCATCGGCGAGGTCGTCCCCGGCGGCCGGGCCCGCATCACGTTCAAGGGCCAGGTCGTCGTCGACATCCCGGTCGACGCCGTCGTCAACCTCTGCCCCGCGTACGACCGGCCGATCGCGGCGCCGGCCCCTCCCCCGCCGGCCCCGGCCCTGAAGGACCTGCCCCTGCCCGCCGACCTCGGCGAGGCCTTCCTCGCGGTCCTGGCCTCGCCGACGGTCGCCGACAAGGAGTGGGTCTTCCGCCAGTACGATCACATGGTCCAGGTGAACACCGCCCTCCTCCCCGGCGCGGACGCGGCCCTGCTGCGGATCAAGGGATCGAAACGGGCCCTGGCCATGACGTTGGACTGCAACGGGCTCTATACCCGCCTCGATCCGCGGACCGGCGCCCGCATCGCCGTGGCCGAAGCCTGCCGCAACCTCGCCTGCGTCGGCGCCCGGCCGATCGGCGTCACCAACTGCCTCAACTTCGGGAACCCCGAGAAGCCCGAGGTCATGGGCCAGTTCGAACAGGCCGTCACGGGGCTCTCCGAGGCCTGCCGGACGTTCGGCATCCCGGTCACGGGCGGCAACGTCAGCTTCTACAACGACACGGAAGGACTGTCCATCCATCCGACGCCGGTCATCGGCGTCGTCGGTCTGATGGAGGACATCGGCCGGGCCGTCACCCCGGGCTTCAAGGCCGCCGGGGACGCCGTCGTCCTCGTCGGCGAGAGCTTCGAGGAGCTCGGCGGGACGGAGTATCTCAAGACCGTCCACGGCCTCGAGGCCGGCGCGCCTCCGGCGATCGACCTCGAACAGGAGAAGCGCAACCAGGACTTCCTCCTCGAGGCGATCGAGGCCCGTCTCGTCCGCTCCGCCCACGACCTCTCGGAGGGCGGATTGGCCGTGGCCCTGGCCGAGAGCGCCTTCCACGACGCCCGGAAGCGAGGGTGCCAAGTTGACCTCGAAGGGACGATGCGCGCCGACGCCCTGCTCTTCGGCGAGTCCCAGTCGCGCGTCCTCGTCACCTGCCGCCGCAAGGACGCCGGCCGCCTGGCGAAGCTGGCCGCCTCCCGGGGCGTGCCGGTCCGGGTCATCGGCCGCGTGGGCGGCGCCGATCTCGCCGTCACGCGGGCCGGCCGCGAGATCCTGCGGGTCCCGGTCGGGACGGCCTACCGGGCCTGGAAGGACAGCCTGCCGGCCTATTTCAAGATCCGCACGTAGGGGGTCCCATGGACGAGGTCGCCTTCCGCAGTCCGCAAAAGAGAGGACGGATCGCCGTCTTCCTGTCCGGGCGCGGCTCCAACTTCACGGTCCTCTGGGACGGCGTCCGGGCCGGCCGCATCGACGCGGAGATCGGCCTGGTCCTGAGCAACAAGGCCGACGCGCCCGGCCTCGTCAAGGCCCGGGAGGGCGGCCTCGAGACCGTCTTCCTCGATCCGAAGCTCCACGCCACGCGCGAGGACTACGACCGGGCGATCGGGCGCGAGATCGAGACGAGGCGGATCGACCTCATCTGCCTGGCCGGCTATATGAAGGTCCTGACGCCCGGCCTGTGCGACGCCTACAAGTACCGCATCGTCAACATCCATCCGGCGCTCCTGCCCGCTTTCCCCGGCCTCCATGTCCAGCAGAAAGCCATCGACTGGGGCGTCCGGTTCTCCGGCTGCACGGTCCACTTCGTCGCCGCCGAGGTCGACATGGGCCCGATCATCCTCCAGGCCGCCGTCCCCGTCCTCCAGGAAGACACCGAGGACGCCCTCGCGGCCCGCATCCTGGCCGAGGAGCACCGCATCTACCCCGAGGCCGTCAAGCTCTACTTCGAAGGGCGCCTCGAGGTCCGGGGCCGGCGCGTCTTCATCCTCGGACAGGACGCCTGAGACGGGCCTCCGGGCCCGGAGTACCCGATGACCTCGGAGAACACCTCCCGGCCGTGGGCCGGCGCCGCAGTCCTTCTCCTCATCGTGTTCGCCGCGACCTACGCCGGCCTCGACCGCACGGAGCGCCGGCTCAAGGAGCGCATCGCCTCCGCCGGTCCCGCCCGAAAGACGGACGGCGGAAGCCGCCTGTTCCGTTTCGATGTCCCCCCGATCGCCGGGCTTCAATACGTGTCCGCGGTCGTCTATCTGAGCCCGACAGGTCGCTGGCAGGACCGGACAGCGGCCGCCCATACCAAACTCATGCCCGTGAGGAGCGCGGCTGAGGCCGGAGGTTCGCCCGGCTTGAAGAGGACCTCGGCCTATCGGTCGACCACGGCGGAGGAGGACAGGGCCATCGGCTCGGGACGGGAGGCCGCCGGCCTGGGGCCGCGGGCGGCCGCCCCGGCGGAGAGAGGACGGTCTGGCTGGTCTTCGCGGCCGTCCTCGCGCTGAGCGCCGTCCTGGAGCTCACCGGGCTCGTCGGCCACCTGGCGGCTTGGGGCCGGCGCCTGGCCGAGGAAGCGGGGGTCTACGAGTCCCGCAAGCCCCTCCAGAAAGCGATCATGGCCGCGGCGTCGCTGGGGCTCTTCCTCCTCTTCGTCAGGGCCGTTCGGAAGCCCGGACCGCACCGCGCCCTCTGGTGGGCCGGCATCGGCCTGGCCGCCTACCTGGCCGTGTCCTTCGTCAGCGTGCTGTCCTTCCACGCCGTCGACGTCGCCCGAGGCGTGTTGTGGCACGGGCTCTCCGCGGTCGACGCGGTCCGCGGCGCGGGGGCGCTGGTCACGCTGTTGGCCGCGGCTCTCCCGGCTATTAATTCGGAGAATCGGAACCTCAGCTAAACCCTTCTCCGAACTCATGGACTCCCTCTCGAGGCGGTGAGGGAATTATCCTCGCAGATCCCCGTGGCGGAGGGGGGACCCGCGCAGCGGGGGGAACCGACCACACTGGTTCCCGGGGGGCCGGGGAGCTAGAGGATATTCCCGAGCATAGCCGGAGAGAGGGCCTTCCCGAGTTCGGGAGAAGCGTCTTATTTGAGTATCGCCGGCGGGACCATCTTCGGCGCCCGGCCGAAGACCTTGGCGTAGACCTCGGGATAGGCGTCCTTCCCTCCGAGAAGCAGGCAGGAGAGCGGCATGGCCCGCCGGGCCAGCCGGGACATCTCCGCGGCCACCCGGCGGATCTCCCATTGGGCCGAGGCGTCCTCGCGCAGGCGCGAGATGTGGTAGAGCTCGCGGACGTTGAGCTTGAGCAGGGCCCGCCGCCGGTGGGCGTTGGTCAGGACGTAGTCGGCGGCGGGGCCGACGTCCTTCTCGAGCGCGGCGTGGGCGTCCTCGGTCCTGGCGACGACCTCCAGGAAGTCCTTCTCGACGCCGGCCTCGCGGAAAGACGGCGGCACGGTGACGCCGAGCGCGGGATCGTAGCGCTGCCAGGTCAGGGTGGCCATCCGGTGCCGCTTGAGCTGGGCGAAGCACGAGGCCGACACGACCAGGTCGTAGACGAGATCGGCGTGCTCGAACTCCCGCAGGGGGAAGTCGTAGAACTCCATCCGTTCGAAGGCCCGGCGGACGAGGCCGCGGCGCGCGGCCGGCCCGGCCGCCGCCGCTTGGGCGAGACACTCCTTATAAGGAAGGCGCGTCACGGAGTGGAGCAGGGCGGCGATCGTCCGCGTATCCCCGTCCGGTGTCGACCCGGCCAGCGAGACGCCCGGCGTCGCCCGGCCTCCGGGCCGGCGGCCGCCCTTCGGCCTCGGCCATCGTCCCGCGGCGGCGGCCAGGCCGGGATAGGTCTCGGCGTCGAAGGGGCTCGGGTCGGTGAAGAGGATGAGGGACGGGGCGACCGACCGGGCCAGCTCGTAGAGACGGGCGTTGAGGGCCCGGACCTCCTCGAGGCCCTTGGCAGCGAAGCGGCGGATGAGGAGCTCGAGGTTGCGGGCGTTGGCCGTCATCCCCAGCTGTCCTTCCGTGGCCAGGCTCACGACATAGCGGGCGTCCTCTTTCGCCCAGCCGTCGAGGACGGCGTGGTTGCGGGGATCAGCCGCGGCTTCGGCGTATTTCGAGAGGACGTGCGGCTTCAACCGGGCGTAGAGCCGGTGGTAGAGCGCGTTCTGGGCCCTGACCGTCCGGACGAAGAGGGCCTCGCGCCCCGCCCGCTTCACTTCCTCCGGCACGACGAAGTCCTCGCCGAGCGTGATATAGCGTTGCGACTTCTCGGTGAAGGAAACGAGCCGGAAGCGCTCGATCTCCTCGATGGCCAGGCGGCTGACGCCGATGAGATCGAAGTTGAAGACGGCGTGCTCGGCGACCGAGTGGTGGCCCATCTTGAAGATGATGGACTGGTTGGACCGCCGGGCCCGGTCGACCTCGGACCGGGCGGCGGCCCGGAGCTCGTCGACCGGCCGCGGGTCGCGCGAGATGCGGGCGTAAGAGGCCGAAAGCGTCTCGGGCGTGGCGTCCTCGCGGGGCGGCGAGTGGCGCTTGAGCTCGTCGAGGACGGCGCTGTCGACGTTGTATCCGGCCAGCAGGACCCTCATGGTTTCTCTACCTTAGAGGCCCCGGCCGGAATTGTCAACCCGCTCGAACCCGCGAGCCGCCATGCCGGCCGCTTGCGGCTCGGAGGACAGTCTCTCCCGACTGGGAAAGTTTGAAGACGCCATTCAGCGCGACGGATTCGGCCAGCAGGGAGCGGACTTTTGGAAGCGACCATCAGAAGTGTGGCGGAGCGACTCGGAGCCGCACTTCTGAGAAATATCGGGAAAGGGATCTTTTGAGATATTTCGCAGAATCGGGGCTTCGAGCGCTCAGCCCCGATTCTGCAGGTCGCTCCGCGGACTCCGCTTCCCGTAGGCCCTCATCCGTCACGCTGCCTGGCTAAACTTTCCCAATGTCGGGTTCGACTGCCCCCCTCGCCGCTTTCCCGCGGCCTCCATTGGGAATGCCCAAGTTCTCTGCCCAATCGCCTCGAAAAATATCGAGCTCTAACGTTGTCAGATCCTTTGAGTTCGGATAGGCTATTAAGAAGGGAGTGCCGGTGAAGAACCAGGAGATCGCGGAGCTGTTCGAGCGGATCGCCGACGCCCTCGAGATCAAGGGCGAGACCGGCTTCAAGGTCGTCGCCTACCGCAAGGCCTCGCGCGTCCTCCAGGACATGACCGAGGACGTCGCCAAGGTCGCCGCGGAGGGCCGGCTCGAGAGTATCCCCGGGATCGGCGAGGGACTGGCCAAGAAGATCGACGAGTACGTCCGGACAGGCCGGATGGCGAAGTACGCCGAGGCCATGTCCGGCGTCCCGGAGACGCTCCTCGGCCTCCTCGAGATCCAGGGCCTCGGCGGCAAGACCGTCCACTTGATGCACGACCAGCTCGGGATCGAGGACCTCGACGGGCTCAAGAGAGCCGTCGCCGACGGCTCGCTGGCCGGGCTCGCCGGGATGGGCGCGAAGAAGGTCGAGAACATCCGCAAGGGCATCGAAACGCGCGAGCGGGTCGCCGAGCGCATCTCCATCCGCGACGCCGCCGTCCTGGCCGACGAGGTCGTCGCCTATCTCTCCGGCGCGCCCGGAGTCGGCCGGGTCTCCGCGGCCGGGTCCCTGCGGAGAATGAAGGAGACGGTCGGCGACATCGACGTCCTGGCCTCGGGCAAGGACGGCGCGGCCATCGTCCGCCACTTCGTCCGCCACCCCGGGACCGTCCGCGTTCTGGCCGAGGGCGACACCAAGGGCTCGATCGTCGTCCGGGCCGGCGAGACCGAGCGCCAGGTCGACCTGCGGGTCGTCGACGCCGCGGAATTCGGGGCCGCCCTCCTCTACTTCACCGGCTCCAAGGCCCACAACATCAAGCTCCGCGGCCTGGCCAAGGACCGCGGCCTCAAGATCTCCGAATACGGCGTCTTCCGCGGCGCGAAGCGCCTGGCCTCCCGCGACGAGGAGGACTGCTACCGGGCGCTGGGCATGCCCTGGATGCCGCCCGAGATGCGCGAGGACCGGGGCGAGATCGAGCTGGCCCTCGAAGGCCGCCTGCCCCGCCTCGTCGAGGCGGCCGACATCAAGGGCGACCTCCACGTCCACACGCGGGCGAGCGACGGCCACCTGTCGCTCGGAGAGGTCGCCGCCCTGGCCCGCGAGATGGGCTACGCCTATATCGCCATCTGCGATCACTCGCAGGCGGCCAAGTACGCCCACGGCCTGGCCGCCGACCGCCTGGCCGCGGAGATGGCGGAGATCGAGGCCTTCAACCGGACGCACTCGGGCTTCCGCGTCCTGAAGGGCAGCGAGGTCGACATCCTGTCCGACGGCGCGCTCGATTTCCCCGACGAGCTCCTGGCCCGCCTCGATTTCGTCGTCGCCGCCGTCCACTCGGGTTTCAAGAAGGACGTCACCCGGCGCATGCTCAAGGCCCTCGAGAATCCTTACGTCCGGACGATCGCCCATCCGACGGGCCGGCTGATCTCGGGGCGCGAAGGCTACGACGTCGATATCGACCAGGTCATCTCCGCCGCGGCCAAGCGGGGCAAGGCCCTCGAGCTCAACGCCTACTACGACCGCCTCGATCTCGACGAGCTCAATCTCAAGAAAGCGAAAGAGCGGGGCGTGCGGATCACGATCGGGACCGATACCCATTACGCCGACGGCCTGGCCATGATGCGCTTCGGGCTCGGCATCGCCCGCCGGGCCTGGCTCGGCCGGGACGACATCCTGAACTGCCTCGGCGCCAGGGAGCTGTTGGGGACGAGGACCGCCGCGAAAGGCGGGGTCCGGAAGAAGACCTGATGTCGGGAGGTAACACCATGGGGATCAGACGAGCGAAGCGGGGGACAGCGGCCGCGATCGCCCTGACGGCGGTCCTCGCGACGGCCGCCCCGGGGCCGGCGGAGAACGAGGTCGATCGGAGACTGGCCGTGGCCTCGCTCGTCGAAGCGGAGCGCGCGTTCTCCCGCGCCTCGGAGGACAAGGGCATCCGTGAGGCTTTCCTGGCCTTCCTCTCGCGCGACGCCGTCGTCTTCCGTCCGGCGCCCGTCGCCGGACGGCCGGTCTATGAAAAGATGGCCGCCGGCGATCCCGCCGTCCTGACCTGGGAGCCCGAAGTCGCGGAGGTCGCCGCCTCGGGCGAACTCGGATACACGTCGGGCCCGTACGTCCTGAGGCCGGCCCGCGGAGCCGAGCCGACGGCCTTCGGGCGCTATGTCTCAGTCTGGGCACGCGAGCCGGACGGGACCTGGAAGGTCCTCATCGACTCCGGCATCGCGCACGGCCGTCAGGCCGCTCCCTCCGGCCCCGGGGGGGTTTCGTCGCCGGCCGGGCTCCCCGTACTCCCGCCGCTCTCTTCCGAGGAGCTCCGGAACGAGGAATACGCGTTCGGCCCCCGGGCCGGCGCGTTCGAGAACGCCGCCGCGCGCCAAGGGACGCGCAAAGCCTTGGCGGAATTCGCGACGGAGGACGTGCGCCTCTACCGGCCCGGCCACCCGCCCGCCGTCGGCCTGGACGCGGTCAAGGCGCTCCTCGCGGCGGACGAAGGGAAGGTCAGCCGCTCCGGCCGGTACCCGAAATCGAGGGAGACTTCCTACAAGGTCGGGCTGGCCTGGTCCGGGGACCTGGCTTGGAGCTACGGAACGAACAGGACCGCCGGCGGCCCGGCCCGCGAAGGGACGGCCTATCTCAGGATCTGGCGGCGCGTCCCCCCCGGCGCCTGGAAGATCTGCCTGGACCTGGTGCTGCCGGTCCCACCCCCGCCCGCGGCCTGACGATCAGCCCTTCATGACGGCGATGGGCACGACCCGGGCGACCAAGCGTCCCAAGCCGGCCTGGTGCGAGACGCGCACGACCTCTTCGACGTCCTTATAGGCCTCGGCCGCCTCTTCCGCGACGCCCTTCCAGTTGGTCGACCGGAGCTCGATGCCCCGGCGGGCCAGGTCGTCCCGGATCTTCTCGCCCCGGAAGCGGCGCAGGGCCTCGTGGCGCGACATCACCCGCCCGGCGCCGTGGGCGGTCGAGCCGAAGCTCAGGGCCTCGGCCTCGGCCGTGCCGGCCAGGATATAGGAAGCCGTGCCCATGCTGCCCGGGATGATGACCGGCTGGCCGACGGCCCGGTAGCGGGCCGGGACCTCGGGCCGCCCCGGCCCGAAGCTGCGGGTCGCGCCCTTGCGATGGACGACCAACCGCGACGACCGCCCGCCGACCTCGTGCTCCTCGACCTTGGCCACGTTGTGGCAGACGTCGTAGACCTGGTCCATGCCCCGGGACTCGCCGAGGACCCGGGCGAAGACGTCGCGGACCCAGTGGGCGATCATCTGGCGGTTGGCGAAGGCGTAGTTGACCGCCGCGCACATCGACCGGTAATACCGCCGGCCCTCCGGCGAGGCGAACGGGGCGTGGACGAGCTCGCGGTCCGGCAGGCCCTCGACGCCGAAGGCGTTCTCCATAGCCTCGATGGCGTCGGTCGCCACCTGGTGGCCGAAGCCGCGGCTGCCGCAGTGGATCATGACCAGGACCTGGCCCGGGCCGGTCAGGCCGAAGGCCCGGGCCGCCGCCGGATCGAGGATCCGGTCGACTTTCTGGATCTCCAGGAAATGGTTTCCGGAGCCGAGCGTCCCCAGCTGAGGCAGGCCCCGCTCCATGGCCCGCTCGGAGACGCCGTCGACGGCCGCCTCCTTCATCCGCCCGTTCTCCTCCGTGCGCTCCAGGTCCTCCTCGCGGCCGTAGCCGTTCTGGACGGCCCATTCCGCGCCTTTGACCAGGATCTCGCCGAGGACGCTCCGGCTGAGCTTGGTGACGCCGCCCTTGCCCACCCCGGCCGGGACCTCGGCGAAGATCGCGGCCAGGAGCTCCTTGCGCCGGGCGGTCACGTCCGCCTCGGTGTGATCGGTGCGCAGGAGGCGGACGCCGCAGTTGATGTCGTAGCCGACCCCGCCGGGCGAGATGATGCCGGCGTCGAGGTCGAAAGCGGCCACCCCGCCGATCGGGAATCCGTAGCCTTGGTGGGCGTCGGGCATGGCGTAGGACGCCCGCACGATGCCCGGCAGGCAGGCCACGTTCCGGGCCTGGGCGAGGGTCTGGTCGCGGCGGATGTCGTCGAGGAGCCGGCCCGACGCGTAGACGACGGCCGGCACCCGCATGTCGCCCTGCTTGGGGATGCGCCAGACGTTCTCGCCGATGCGTTCGAGGTCCATGGTCTCCCTCACATGTCGACGACGACCTGGACGGTGAACCCGTCGCACTCCTCGATCTTGAGCTCGTGATAGGTCACGGCCTTGACGTCGCCGTGGAGCTCATGGGCGTCCGCGAGGTCGTCCCCGACGAACAGGGCCTCCAGGATGAGGCCGTCGGGAGAGGGACCGATCCGGAGCCCGTCCACCCGGCCGAGGAGGAAGCGCCGGGTCTCGAAGAGGTAGACGACCTCGGTCAGGAATTTCACCAGGAGCTGTTCGCGGTCGATGGCCCGGACGAGGACGGCGTGCCGGACCTTCGGCTCGATCGCCGTCCAGTCCCAGACGAGCGAGGCCGTGGCCAGGGCGGCGTTGGCGAAGGCCTCCTCGAGCGTTCCCCCGAAGGCCTGGAACTTGCCGTCGGCCGTGTGCGGCAGGAACCGGTACCTGGCCATGCCGGTCGGTCTCCCCTCCCCCGTCATGCGACCTCCTCCGCGGCGAATCGGCGGCCGGCGGACTACTTGACGTCGGCGACGACCGCGTTGAGGACCTTGCCCGAGGCCTTCTCCTGGACGAAGTAGACGACCTTGAGGCCGCGCCGGGCGATGGCGTTCCTCCGGACCTCCCATTTGAAGCCCGGGACCCTCGTATAGGTCTTTTCGAACTCGCTCAGGTAGGCGTCGGCGGCCTTCTCCGAGGCGGCCAGGTCGAACGCCGCGGTCTTCGGTCCGGCCGGGTCGACGACGCGCAGGTCGCGGACGACCATCCGGTGGTACTCGACGCCGTTGCCCCCTTTGTGCTCCTGCTCCTCCTGGGCCAGGACGAGGAGGTACTCGGCGCCCGCGACGGTCTGGTCATGGTCGTACGAGACCTTGACCGTGTCGCCCGCCAGGGAGGCCTGGGCTTTCAGCGTGATCCCCGGGGCGGCCGCGAGGAGCGGTTCGATGGCCGCCCGGAACTGGGCGAATTTCCCCTCGGCGGCGCCGCGGGCCCCGCCCCCCGTGGTCTTGTTCGTGCCGTCGATGACGACGGTCGGCGTGCTCGTCACCGCGTAGGCCTTCTGTCGGACCTCGCTCGCCGGGTTCATCATCGGGTCGGGCCTCGGGATGGGCAGATGGTAGACGAGCACGGCCAGGTACTTGGCCGGGAAGGTCTCGAGGAGCCCGTCGAAGGCCAGGTCGGCGCCGACGCAGGGCGGGCACTCCGAGCCGGTGAAGAGCTCGGCCAGCACGGCCTTGCCCTTCCAACCGGCCGGGGCCTTGAAGGGCTCGGGGTGGAACGGCAGGGCCTTGACCTTGGCCGCGAGGGCGGCCTCGAAGCCGTCAGGCCCGCCGTGGACCTTCGCGTAGAGCGACTTGGCCCGGTCGGCCGCGTCCAGGTATTCCTCGACGGCCGCCGCCATGAAGGAGTCCAGCGCCTCGGCGTTCCGGCCCTGTTTCTCCGCGACGCCCGCGACGACGTAATGATAGTTGCCGCCCGTCGCCCCGCCGGCCTTACGGTAGGCGTCGAGCGAGGCCTGGGCCTTGGCGACGTCCCCGGCGTTGAGATGGGCCTTGGCGGCGACGAGCTCGATCGCGGACAGGGCGTAGGTCTTCAGGTATTCCCGCTGTTCGTCGGGGACGCCGGCGAAGGACGCCTCATCAGCGGCCGCCTTGTGCGCCCGCTCCCGGTAGTCGACCACGGCAGCCAGGACCGCCTTGGGATCGAACGCGGCGAGATTGGGATGGTTGACCAGCTGGACCGCCATGGTGCTCGGATTGAGGAGCCGGGACGGGCCCTGGGCCTTGGCCATGAACTCCTTCTGCAGGGCCAGGACGCCCTCGAGCGAACCCGAGAGCTCGACCTTGGCCTGCATGATGCTGGCGTCGATCGCCTCCATGAAACGGGTGTCCGGGAAGGCGGCCTTGATGCGTTCGAACTCCCTGAGCCGGATGGCCGGGTCGCGGATCTCGGACGCCGCGACGAGCTCCTTGTACTCGGGCGGGGGGGCCTGACGGCCCTGGGCGGCGAGATCGGACGAAAGCGAGAGGACGAGAACGGCGAGAAGGGCGGCGGCCGCCCGGGCGAGCGTCTTGGTGTTCATGGAGCCTCCTGACGGAAAGCCCATTATAGCGGAATCCGGGGGTCTCCTCTATAAAGCCCGGCGCCCGGCCTATGAGAATCGCCCGGCGAGGACGGCTCCGCAGGAGGGACAGCGGGAATCCCGGAGCAGGTTGGCCGCGACGGTGAAACCCCGCCGCCGGATGAGGACCGTGCCGCACGAGCCGCACAGCGTGTCCTCCCCTTCCCCGGGGACGTTGCCGACGTAGACGTGCCGAAGGCCTTCCCTCCGCCCGGCCGCCGCGG
>JBFYNT010000038.1:0-7104 GCA_041304225.1 Candidatus Aminicenantota bacterium | reverse complement strand
CCGGACGTCCTTGAGGACCTGCCCCAGCTCCTCGGCCGAGAACCGGTCGGCGACGTTGTTCAGGGTCCGCTCCGAGTTGGCCTCGACCGTCCGGACGAGGCGGCTCAGGTCCTCGGTCATGGGCACGAACCTCTCCGTCGCCCGGGCGAACTCCGCGGAGGCCTTCTCCAGGCTGGCCAGGGTGTTCTCGAACGAGGCCCGGCGGGACTCGAGAAGGCCGGAGACGGAGGCCGAGCTCTTCTCGGCGTTCTCGAGGAAGGCCGAGAAGCGCTCGACGTTCTCCGGGGCCAGGAGCTCGGTGATGCGCTTGGCCGTCGTCTCGATGTTGGCGACGATGTCGTCGGCCCGTTCGCCGAGGCCCCGTCCGGTGGGGATGATGCCGTGGGCCTTGAGGTTCTCGGCGGCCATGGTGCCGCCGCTGATCTCGATGTATTTCTGCCCGGTCAAGCCGACGTAGGCCATGAGGGCGGTCATGTCCGTCTTGACGACCACCTCGTCCCGGATCTTGACGTCGACCAGGACGGAGTCGAGGTCCGTGGGATTGACGCGGACGCGGACGACCCGGCCGACCTCGACGCCCCGGTACTTGACGAGAGAGCCGATGACCAGGCCCTGGACCGAGGTGTCGCGGAAGTCGATGACGTAGATCTCGCCCGTGTCGCGGAGCTTGGGGGCGATGAAGAAGCCGGCCAGGGCGATGAAGACGACCGTGGCCAGGGACAGGAAGATCCCGAGCCGGGTTTTTTGCTCATGCGTCATCATGGTTGTCCTTCCTGAGGAGGAATGTCCGGATGAAGGGGTCGTCCGACGCCGTGAGGTCGGCGTAGTCCCCCGAAAAGCGGAGGCCGCCGGAGTCGATGAGGAGGATCCTATCGGCCACCCGCTCGATCGAGCGCAGCTCGTGGGTGACGACGACCAGGGTCATCCCGAAGGTCTCCTTCAGCCGAAGGAGGAGGTCGTCGAGAAGCGACGAGGTGATGGGATCGAGGCCCGACGACGGCTCGTCGCAGAAGACGACCTGGGGATCGAGGACCAGGGCCCGGGCCAGGGCGCCCCGCTTGGTCATGCCGCCCGACAGCTCGGCCGGGAACTTGTCGGCGCTGCCCGCCATCTCGACCTGAGCCAGGCTGGCGTGGACCATGTCCCGGACCATGTCCTCGGGCATCCGGGGGTAGCGCATGCGGATGGGCAGGGCGACGTTCTCGAAGAGGCTTAGCCCATTGAGGAGGGCCCCGCCTTGGTAGAGGACGCCGATCTGGCCGTAAAGGCCGCGCAGGGAGGCCTCCGACCGGTAGTCGATCGTCGAGCCGGCGAAATCGAAGCCGCCGGAGAGGGGCGGCAGCAGGCCGGCCAGGGTCTTGAGGAGCGTGGATTTGCCCGACCCGCTGACGCCCGCGACGGCCGTGATGCGGCCCTCGGGAATGCCGAAGGATAGCTCGCGCAGGATCTCGGTCGTTCCGTATCCGATGGTCAGGTCGCGTGCGGTGATGATGTCCATGGTGTCAATACAGCACGAGCGCGAAGATGCAGTCGATGATGATGATCATGGTGACCGACAGGACGACGGATTCCGTCGTGGCCCGGCCGACCTCCTCGGCGCTCCGCCCGACGGTCAGGCCTTTGAAGCCGGCCCCGATCACGACGGCCCAGCCGAAGACGACGGTCTTGACGAGCCCCCAGCCGAAATCCGTCCAATCGACGGAGGTCATCATCTGGGTGACGAAGGCCACCGGGGTCATCCCGAACTTGGCCCGGGCAACGACGATGCCGCCCAGGATGCCGACCACGTCGGCCAGGGCCACCAGCAGCGGCACGGCCAGCGTGATGGCCAGGAGGCGGGGGACCATCAGGAACTTCTCCGGGACAACGCCCATGGTCTTCAGGGCGTCGACCTCCTCGAGGACGGACATGCTGGCCAGCTCCGCGGTCACCGCGGCGCCGACCTTGCCGGCCAGGATGACGCCGGTCATCAGGGGCACGAGTTCCCGGAGCATGGCGTAGCCGATGAGGTCGGCGATGTAGATCTCGGCCCCGAACATCTCCAGCTGCTTGGCCGAGGCGATCGAGATAGTCACGCCGACGAGAAAGAGGAGCATGCAGACGATCGGGTAGGACCGGTAGCCCATGAAGAACAGCTGGTTCCAGGTCTCCCCGGGATAGACGCCCTTGCGCTCCTTCAGGTAGACGCCGATGTGGAAGATCTCGTCGCTGAACATGGACAGGAACCGCCCCAGGCTCCGGGCCTGGGCCAGGAAGCGGTCGGCCAGGGCCCGGAAGAACCGGCCGGGGCGGCCGGCGGACGGCTCCGGCGCGGCGGCTTCCGCCCGCGGCATCCGGACGAAGCTCTCCTCGGCCCGGGACAGGCCGCCCCCGAGGTGGACCACGGCGATCTCGGCGTGATGGCCACGGACGAAGTGGAGGAAGGCCAGCGTCGAGCTGTCGAACTCCTCGACCTCCTTGAAGTCGAGGACCAGGGGACCGGCTTCGCCGCGGCGGCGGATGCCGTCGAGCACGGCGACGACCTCGGCGGCCCTGAGCCGTTTCGGCAGGTGGACCGTCTCCGGGACGGCGGCCTGGGACTCGCTCATTTCACCCCCGGCAGGACGACGACGGTCTGGTTCAGGTCCGGGGCCGTGACCGGGAACCGGACGGTCCGGCCGTCGGCCGAGGCCTCGACGTAGTATTCGATGCCGGCGGCGGGCGCCGGCAGGCCGGCCGTGTAGACGCCGCGGGCCACGTGGACGGCCGGGATCGGCCGGAAGGCGCCCCGGCCCATCTCCCGCCAGAAAAGAACGACGCGTTCCGGCCGGGTGCGGGAGAGCACGAGGACCTTGAGCCCGAGCGCCTCGCCGGCCTCGAGCGAGGTCCGCACGGCCGGAACGACGATGCGGGGCGGACCGTCGTAGTCCCGGGCCAGGCGGGCTTCGGCCGGCGGTTCGGCGCCGAGGAGCGCCGTGAGCTCGGTCTCGGGCCTTTCCCAGGCGCCGGGCAGGAGATGCTGTTCCCAGTTGGCGATCGTCCCCAGCTCGCCGGTCGTGCTGACGGTGGCCAGGAGCCCGGCGAAGATGCGCTTGAGGGCGGCGGCCATCTCGATCCGCGCCGGCAGGGCCTCGGCCGTCAACACCGTCCTCCGGGCCGCCTCGTCGCCCGCCGCCTTGGCCTTGGCGACGGCCCCGTTGTAGACCGCCCAGAGACAGTTGAACCGGGCGACCTCGCGCAGGTACCGGAAATTCGCCAGCCAGTACTCAAAGCGCTCCCGGTGGCCGGGGCCGGCGACCTTGGGCCCGAGCGCGGCCAGCTCGTCGACGAAGGCGTAGGACGGGGCGACCTCGTCCCAGGGCCGGGGATCGGGCTGAATGTTGCCGGGCCCCCCGATCCAGGTGACCGGGACGGGGTGTCGGCCGTCGATGCGGGCGAAGAGCGCGGCGGCCTCGGACGCGACCGCCGGACCGAACTGGGCCCGGCACCAATCCTCGTAGAGGTCGAGCGCCGGGAGGTGGCGGGCCGTCGGCGGGGCGTCCGCCTCGTAGTCGAGGACGGCCGGCCCGCCGCAGTTGATCTTCCGGACGAATCCCCCGCCCTCGACGACGAGGCCGGCCAGCGCGGGGTAGTGGATGCGGTCGGCCAGGTCGATGATCAGGCGGCCGTCGGCGACGACGACGTCCTCGACCTTGTGTTCGAGGGCCCTGAGCTTCCCGACCCGGGCGAAGACGTCGAAATCCTCGAGGACCCGGCGGCCCTGGACGGAAACGTCGAAGACCCGGCCGCGAGGCCGTTCGATCGAGCCCTCGACGAACTGGAGGGTCACGGTGTAAGTCCCGTTCGGGACCGGGATGTGGTAGCCGAAGACGCGGTCGCGGACGTCCTCGTAGACCGGGGCGAGCTTTCCGGCCCCCGCGATCGGGCGGCCCTGGAAGCTCACGGACTCGCCGGTGATGGGGCCGATATCCTCGGCGACGCTTCTCGCGAGCGTGTTCCAGCCCTGGTCCCACGCGGCGCGGGCCAGGGCCAGGACGTTGGCCGAGAGGATGCGGGTCCGCCAGTGGATGCCGAGGAGACCGTCGCAGCCGTAGCGGAGCGCGTCGGCGGCGTCGCGGCGCATCCGGCCGGCCCAGAGCTGAGGCGAGGTCAGCGCGGGGTCGTCCTCCATCCAGGGGATGGCCCAGAGCGAGCGGCCCTCGATGCGGGCGAAACCCGGATCGACCGGAGCCTTGCCGACCTCGCGATTGATCGTGCTCATGGCCACGTCCTTGGGCAGGACCTGGTCGAACAGGGTGCGGTTCGAGGGCGGGCCGAGGACCCAGCCGCAGGTGGCCAGACGGAACGGCGGGGAGGCTTCCTTCCAGGCCTGGACGCCCATGGCCAGGTCCGTGGTCACGGCCTCGATGGCCCCGGGCGAGGCGTCGTCCCAGGTCCAGCCTTCGTTCGTCCAGAACCAGTAATAGTCGACCGGGTACGCGGCGGCAATGCGCCCGAACATCGCCTTGTAGAGGTCCTTGACCACGGCCGGGTCCTTGGGATCGCGGCCGGCGGCGGCGAGCCGCTCCCTGACGAGGACGGGCACGGTGAGCGGCGTTTCCGTGCCGACGCAGGTCTTGACCCCCAGGCGGCGGGCCAGGGCGAAGGCGTCCCTGAAGACGGCGGCGGCCCGGTCGAAGACCGCGGCGGCGGCTTCGGGGGTGGCGGGGTCGGGGGCGAAGCCCTCCATGACGTCGTTGCCGAAATCGTCGCGCTCGAAGAGCAGGCTCGCGCCGAAGTGGAAGTCGGCGGTCCTCTTCGACTCGTACCCCCAGTTGCCGCGGGCCGTGTTCTGATAGCTGGCCGGATAGGCGGCCTCGACCTTCCCGTCCGGGCCGGCGTCCCCGGTCCGGCCGATCCAGACGGTCGGCTCGGCGTTGGGCGTCGCGCCGTGCTCCCGGCTGGGATTCTCGGGGTAGGTGTGGAGGCCGAAGAAGTTCATCCGCAGCTTGGGGAGTTGGCTCAGGACGGCCTTGTAGTTCTCGCGGGTCCACCAATCCGGGCCCTCCGGGAAATCGTGGAAGGGCTGGATGCCCCGGACGGCGAAGAGCGGGCGGCCCGTCTCGTCGAGGTCGATCGAGGGCGGCGCGATCGTCCCGTCGGGGACGACGTCGCCTTCGAGGGAGAAGCGGACGCCCAGCGTCTCGGCCAGCTGGTAGGCGCCGTAGAGGACGGCCGGGCCGCTCCCTCCGGCGACGAGGACGACGCGGCCGGAGCCGCGGGGGACCGTCTTCAGCCAATACTCCTCGGCGCCGAGGGCATCGACCTTGGCGGCCAGCCCGTCCTCGCCGAGCTCGCGCGCGAACGGGCCCGACCTCTCGACGACGGCGATCGCCCCGTCCGGCACCCGGGAGAAAGCCCGGACCTCCCGCAAGGCCGGGAGCTCGCCCGTCCGGACGTAGAGGTAGCGGCGGATCTCTGCGGCCGCGGTCCGTTCGTGCCAGGTCGCCTCGGCGCCGACGACGACGCCGGGGACGGCGCTCTTCCGGACGCAGGCGGAGGACAGGATGAGGGCGAGGAGCGCAGGGGCAAGGAACGCCCGACGGACCGATCGTCGTGTCATCACGTTCTCCTGAGGCCGGGTGTCCCCCATTCTAGTACAGGGCCGGTTTCATTTCAACGCGTATCCGGCGCCATGAGAGAACGGCCTCGGCCCGTCCGTCCCTATTTTGGGATGAAGATACGTGTTATTATTGGTATGCTCAGGGAGGACGGCTGGTATCAAGTCGCCCAGAAGGGCAGTCATCGCCAGTTCAAGCATCCGGTCAAAAAAGGGCGAGTGACGATCGCCGGTGCCAGGAACCACGACCTGGCCCCAGGGACCTTGAACAGCATCCTCGGACAGACAGGATTGAAGAAGAGAGGGTGATTCATGGTCAGATATCTGGTTGTCATCGAGAAAGCCAAGGGGAACTATTCGGCCTTCTCACCCGACCTTCCCGGCTGCGTAGCGACGGGAAGAAGCCGGGAGGCCGTCGAAAAGAAAATGAAAAAAGCCATCGCCCTGCACGTTCGCGGCCTGAAGCGGGATAATCAGCCGCTACCCGAACCCCGCTCATACGCCGAATACGTGGATATCCGATGACCGTCCGAGAGCGCTGGAACCGGGTCTTCAGCCGGCGGAAGCCGGACCGCGTGCCGAATATGGAATTCGGATACTGGGACAAGACGATCGCCGTCTGGCACGACCAGGGCCTCCCCTTGGAATGCCGGACCAACCGGGACGTCGAACGGCACCTCGGTCTCGAGGGCCTGGAGATCATCCCCGAGGCGCCCATCAAGAAAGGGCTCTGCCCGGAGTTCGAGGAGAGGACCCTGGAAGTGCGGGACGGGCGGCGCGTCGTCCAGACCCGGGAGGGCGCGCTGGCCGAGATGCTCGACTACGACTCGTCCATGCCCAAGTTCCTCAAATTCGCCGTCGAGACCCGGGCCGATTGGGAGAAGCTGCGGGACGAGCGGCTCGATCCGAACGCGCCGGGGCGGGTCGGCGACGTGAGGGCGGCCGTCGACGCGGCCCACGCCGCCGGCATGCCCATCCTCTTCCACTGCGGCTCCCTCTACGGCTGGCTCCGGGACTGGATGGGGCTAGAGAACCTGTCCGTCGCCCTGATGACCGACCGGGCCTTCGTCGAGGAGATGATGGAGCACGTCACCCGGATGGACCTGGAGCTCATCGAGCGCCATATCCCGGGCGGCGGCGAGATCGACGTGGCCTGGTGGTGGGAGGACATGTGCTATAACCACGGGCCGCTGATGTCCCCCCGGCTATTCGAGGAGCTCATGGTGCCCCGTTATTTGCGGATCACGGACGCTCTCGCGGCCAAAGGGATCTCCGTCAACGTCCTCGACTGCGACGGCCGGATCTACGACCTCGTTCCGGGCTGGCTCAGGGGCGGCATCAACTGCATGTTCCCCGTCGAGGCCCTGCACACGGACCCCCGGAAGCTCCGGGACGAATACGGCGACCGGGTGCTCTTGCTCGGAGGCGTCGATAAGATGGCCCTCATCGCCGGCCCGGAGGCCATCGACCGGGAGCTCGATAAGCTCCGGCCGCTCGTCGAGCGCGGCGGCTACCTGCAGTGCGTC
>JBFYNT010000037.1:0-3496 GCA_041304225.1 Candidatus Aminicenantota bacterium | reverse complement strand
TCCTGTTCTTCATCGTCCCCGCCCGCAAGAAGTTCGTCGTCCTCGGCGACGAAGGCATCCACGCCAAGGTCGGCCAGGAGTTCTGGGAGTCGCTGGCGGCCCTCATGTCCGCGAGCTTCCGCAAGGGCGAGTTCACCGAGGGCCTGGTCGCGGCCATCGGGGAGGCCGGCCGGCTTCTGGCCGTCCATTTCCCCTGCGACCCGACGGTCGACGTCAACGAACTCGCGGACGACGTCGATTTCGGAGACAAATAAAAGTCCCTCTCTCGGTTTCGGCTCAGGCTATCGCCTCTAGCTCCCCGGCCCCCCGGGAACCAGTTCGGTCGGTTCCCCCCGCTTCGCGGGTCCCCCCTCCACCACGGGGATCTTCGAGGCGATAACCATCGCCCCTCGAGAGGGACGTCCGGGAAAGAACATTAATTTTTAGAGGCTGTAAGAAACGTCCCCATTCTGGGAACGGGAACATTTTTATACGCTGCCCGATTTGTGGTATAAACGGGCCGGTTATTCCCAAGGGAGGACAAATGAGAAAATCCATGTTCATGCTCATCCTTTTCGGACTGGTCATCGCCTTCGCCGCCTGCAAGAAGGAAGAGGCCGCCAAGCTGGCCTATCCCGAGACGAAGAAGGTCGATCAGGTCGACGATTACTTCGGCACGAAGGTCGCCGATCCCTACCGCTGGCTCGAGGACGACAACGCCGAGGACACCAAGGCCTGGGTCGAGGCCCAGAACAAGGTCACCTTCGGCTACCTCGACCAGATCCCGTACCGGCCGGCCATCAAGGCCCGGCTGACCGAGATCTTCAACTACCCGCGTTATTCGTCGCCCTTCCGGGTCGGCGAGAACTACTTCTTCTATAAGAACGACGGGCTCCAGAACCAGTCGGTCTGCTACGTCCAGAAGGGTCTGGCCGGCGCGCCCGAGGTGTTCTTCGATCCCAACGCGCTCTCGCCCGACGGGACGATCCGGGTCGGCATCATCGGCCCGTCGAACAACGACAAGCTGCTGGCCGTCAGCCGCGGCGAGGCGGGCTCCGACTGGTCCGAGATCCGGGTCATGGACATCGCCACCAAGCAGGAGCTCCCGGACCGCGTCCAGTGGGTCAAGTTCTCCGGCGCGGCCTGGCACGGCGACGGCTTCTACTACAGCGGCTACGACAAGCCCGCGGCCGGCGACGAGCTCAAGGCCAAGAACGAGTTCCAGAAGGTCTTCTACCACAAGCTCGGCGACCCGCAGGAAAAGGACGTCCTCGTCTGGGAGGACAAGGAACACCCGCTGCGCTACGTCGGCGCCGGCACCACCGAGGGCGAGGAGTGGCTGATGCTGGCCATCTCGGAAGGCACGAGCGGCTCCGAGGTCTGGGTCAAGGACCTGGCGAAGAAGAACGCGCCGTTCACGATGCTCTTCAAGGGCTTCGAGTTCGACGCCTCGCCCCTGGAGGTCGTCGACGGCAAGTTCCTCGTCCACACCAACGCCGACGCCCCCAACTTCCGCGTCGTGGCCATCGACCCGGCCAATCCGGCCAAGGAGAACTGGCAGACGGTCATCCCCGAGAAGCCCGAGGTCCTGAGCGGGGCGGGGACGGCCGGCGGCTACCTCTTCACGAACTACCTCAAGGACGCCAACACCAAGATCTATCAGCACACGCTCGACGGCGCGCCCGTCCGCGAGATCGAGCTGCCGGCCCTCGGCTCGGCCGGCGGCTTCGGCGGCAAGCGCGACGAGAAGGTCATGTTCTACACCTTCACCTCGTTCACCTACCCGCCGACCATCTACAAGTTCGACCCGGCCGCGGGCGCGTCGGAGGTCTTCCGCAAGCCCGAGGTCAAGTTCGATCCCTCGGCCTACGAGACGAAACAGGTCTTCTACGCCAGCAAGGACGGCACCAAGGTGCCGATGTTCATCGTCTATAAGAAGGGCCTGAAGCTCAACGGCAAGAACCCGACCTATCTCACGGCCTACGGCGGCTTCAACATCAGCCTGACGCCGTCCTTCAGCCCGGTCTTCGTGCCGCTGCTCGAGAACGGCGGCGTCTTCGCCCAGCCCAACCTGCGCGGCGGCGGCGAGTACGGCGAGACCTGGCACAAGGCCGGCATGCTCGACAAGAAGCAGAACGTCTTCGACGACTTCATCGCCGCGGCCGAGTACCTCATCAAGGAGAAGTACACCTCGACGCCGCGCCTGGCCATCGAGGGCGGCTCGAACGGCGGCCTGCTCGTCGGGGCGGTCATGGCCCAGCGGCCCGAACTCTTCGGCGTGGCCTTACCCGCGGTCGGGGTCATGGACATGCTCCGCTTCCACAAGTTCACGGTCGGCTGGGGCTGGGCCGTCGAGTACGGCTCGAGCGACAAGGAGGACCAGTTCGCCTACCTCTACAAGTACTCGCCCCTGCACAACCTCAAGCCGGGCGTTTGCTATCCGGCGACCATGATCACGACGGCGGACCACGACGACCGGGTCGTCCCGGCCCACTCGTTCAAGTTCGCGGCGACGCTCCAGGCGGCCCACGCCTGCGCCAAGCCGGTCGTCATCCGCATCGAGACGCGCTCCGGCCACGGTTCGAGCAACCTGAGCAAGGCCATCGAGGAGCTGAGCGACCAGTGGTCGTTCATGTTCTACAACATGAACATCACGCCGATCTATAAATAAGAGGGCAAAAAGAAGGGGTCAAACCTACCTTTTATCAGAAAGTAACAAAGGGTAGGTTTGACCCCTTCTGTCTTTCTACTTGATCGCGAGCGCTTTCTCCAGCAGGCCGCGGTACTTGTCCATCAGCTCCTTGTTCAGGTCGTTCGGCGGCGTCGCGTCGGCCGGCAGGAACGGCTTGTAGGGGTGGACCTTCGTATACTCCTCGAATTCCTTCCTCAGCTTCCCCAGCTCCTCGGGCTTCGTCAGCAGGTCGACGGCCGAGGCGGCGATGGCCTTGGCCCCGGCGTTGAGGCCCTTCCAGGCGGTCGACCCGTACCAGCAGGCGACGTTGGACCAGTGGTGGCCGATCGAGCCGGGCACCGAGCCCGGGAATGTGATGGTCGCCGTAGGCGCGACGAGCGTGACGTCGCCGACGTCGGACGAGCCGCCGCCGAAGCCGTCGCCCTGGGGCGGCTCGAGCTTCTCCACCGCCGCGGGCAGGCCCTCTTCCTTGGCGCCGAGCTCCTTTTGCAGGGCCTTGGCGAAGGCCTGCTCCTCCTCGCTCCACGCGGGCATGCCGACGAGCTCGATGTTCTTTTGGAAGAGCTCGGCCGCGGCCTTGTTGGCGTGGCGCTGGTGGATGGCGCTGACGACGCGCATGCCGGCCAGCTCGACCCCGGCGGCCAGGGCCCCGGCCTTGGCGCAGTTGACGACCCGGGCGTACATGTCCTCGAGCCGCCCGTCCGTGTTGCGGACGTAGTACCAGACGCTGGCCTTGTCGGGAACGACGTTGGGGGCCTCGCCGCCCTCGAGAATGACGTAATGCATGCGCTGGGACACCTGGAGGTGCTCGCGCAGATAGTTCGT
>JBFYNT010000036.1:0-8044 GCA_041304225.1 Candidatus Aminicenantota bacterium | reverse complement strand
CGACCTGGCCCTCGTCCGCGAGTTCCACCGGGCCGGCGTGCGGCTGATGACCCTGACCCATAGGACGGCCACCGACTGGGCCGACGCCTCGGGCGATGCCCAGCCCGTCCACGGCGGCCTGACGGAGTTCGGCGAGAAGGTGGTCGCCGAGATGAACCGGCTGGGCATGATCGTCGACGTCTCCCACGCCGGGGACGAGACCTTCTGGGACGTTCTGCGGATCTCCAAGGCGCCGGTCGTGGCCTCGCACTCGGCCTGCCGCGCGCTCTCCCCTCATCACCGGAACCTGAGCGACGAGATGCTCAATGCTTTGGCCGAGAAGGGCGGGGTCGTCGGCATCTGCGTCCTGCCGGGCTTCCTCGACAGCTCCCTCGATAAGGCCGAGAGCGAGCTCTTCGCCAAGGTCGCCTCGGAACACGGCCTGCCGGGCGACTACGCCGGGATCGGGAGGGCCGACGCCGCCGCCCGCGACAAGTTCACCGCGGAGTTCGGCCGGCGCTGGGCCGCGCTCAAGAAGACCCTCCCGGTCGTGAACGTCGGGACGGTCGTCGACCACATCGACCACGTGGTCGAGGTGACGGGCGACGCCGACCACGTCGGACTGGGCTCGGACTACGACGGCACGAGCGACACCCCCGTCGGGCTCGAGAACATCGGCCTCCTGCCCAACATCACCAAGGAGCTCGTCCGCCGCGGCTACAAGCCCGAGGACATCCGCAAGATCCTCGGCGGCAATTTCTTAAGGGTCCTCCGCGGGGTCGGACCCCAGGTTCAATAAACCAAAAGAAAGTGCTATCCTAAAAGGCCATGACCGATCCGAAAGACGCGCCCGACATCGACGATCCGAGGGCCTACGAGGCCCCGACGATCCTCGACCGCGGTCGCCATCGTATCTCGCGCCGCGACATCGATCCCGACTGCCTCAAGGTCCTCTACCGGCTGAACGCCAACGGCTATACCGGCTACCTCGTCGGCGGCGCGGTCCGGGACCTTCTCCTGGGCCGTAAGCCGGCCGACTTCGACATCGGGACCAACGCCCATCCCAATCAGATCAAGAAGCTCTTCCGCAACGCCTTCCTCATCGGCCGCCGCTTCCGCCTGGCCCATGTCCGGTTCCAGGACGGCAAGATCATCGAGGTCGCGACCTTCCGCCGCAAGCCCAGCGAAGAGGAGCTCCTCGCCGAGCGCGAGGAAGAGGCCGAACGCGCCCGCGAAGCGGAGCGCGCGGCCGCGGCCGGGGAAGGCCCCCGGGAAGAGAACGACGACGACGGTCCGCGCGCGACCGGAACGGAAGGCAACGAAGGACCGCCTGACTCCGGCGAGGCCCGTCCGGACGACACCGGCGCCGGCGCCCCGCCCGCGGCCGCTCAGGGCTCTCCCGACCCCTCCCGCTCCCCGCGCCGCCGCGGCCGCCCGCCGCTCAAGCCCATCGCCTACGGCACGCCGCGCGAGGACGCCTTTCGCCGCGACCTGACCATCAACGCCCTGTTCTACGACATCGCCACCTACTCCGTCATCGACTACGTCGGCGGCCTCGACGACCTGGCGGCCCGCCGCGTCCGCATCATCGGCGATCCGGACACGAGCTACGCCGAGGACCCGGTCCGCATTTGGCGCGTCCTGCGCCACTCGTCGCGCCTCGGTTTCACCATCGAGGAGCGCACGGCCGAGGCCATCGGCCGCCACCGCGACGCCCTGGCCGCCTGCCCCGGCGCCCGTCTCTACGAGGAGCTCAACAAGGACATCAAATCGGGCGGCGCCCGGGCCTTCTTCCAGAGCGCCCGCGCCCACGGCATCCTCTCCCGCGTCCTCGGCGACGTCGGCGCCGTCTACGAAGCGTCCGACGAGCGGGCCGAGCGCGCCGCGGCCCTCCTCGGCGTCCTCGACGGCTCCATCGCCTCCGGCGGCTCGCCCCCGGCCGAGGTCATGTACGCCCTGCTCCTCTGGCCCTGGGCCGAACCCCTGCTCGCCGAGATCGACGGCGACCGGCCCAAGGCCCTCACCGAGGCCTTTCGCGCCGCCAAGGCCTCGGCCACGGTGCCCAAGACCATCCTCCTCGAGACCGCCCACACGCTGGTCATCGCCGACCACATGGTCCGGGCCCTCGCCGACGGCCAGATGCGCTGGGCCCTCAGGGAGCGCCCCCGCTATCCCGAGGCCTCGCGCCTGACCTCGGTCCTCGTCGACGGCTCGTTCGGCAGCTGCGAGGACCCGTTCGCGCTGATCTATCAGCGCCTCTTCGGCCAGCGGCCGCGCTCGAAGCCCCACCGCTATCGCCGCCGGAAGCCGGGAACCCCCGGGTCGTCGGGGCCCCCGGTCCCGCCGCCGCCCGCGGCTCCGCCCGCATCCTGACCGCAAGGAGACACCACATGGACGACACCCGCGGCCGCACGCTGACCCTGGGCGGCTGGAAGCTCCGCCGCGTCCTGAGCTTCATCGCCGGGGCGGGCATGATCGCCGCTTCGGTCATGACCATCGACCACTTCTTCAAGGCCAACTATCCCGAGACCATCTTCGCCGGG
The DNA here is from genome assembly GCA_041304225.1 of Candidatus Aminicenantota bacterium. Classification (GTDB taxonomy): domain Bacteria; phylum Acidobacteriota; class Aminicenantia; order Aminicenantales; family Saccharicenantaceae; genus RBG-16-66-30. Next base: position 5,522 of record JBFYNT010000036.1, on the reverse strand, counting down.
TCGTTCTGCGACATCAGCGCCTTCTTCAACTGCGACAGCTCGGCCTTCTCGGAGATCTCCCAGGTCCTGGGCATCCCCCTCGGCTTCTTCGGCCTGTTCATGGGCGCCCTCATCGTCCTGGGCACGATCTTCCCGTCCGCGGCCTTCGAGCGGACCAACAAGTCGCTGTCGCTCCTCAACGTGTTGGGCGTCATATCCCTCTTCCTCTACTCCGTCCTCCACCTCGGCAGCCTGTGCCTGCTCTGCTCGGGTTTCTATCTGTTCTCGATCATGAACTTCGTCCTGTTCGTGCTCTACGGCATCGACCATGAGACGAAGAACCCGGTCAAGCGCTGGGTCCGCCCGTCCATCAAGCTCCTCGTCGTCTTCGCGGTCGTCGCGGCCGCCGGCGCCTACGGCATGGTCCGCTACCACGACGCCCGCAAGGCCGCCCAAACGGGCACGGCCGTCAACATCGTCAAGCAGTTCTACGAGCTTCCCAAGGTCGCCTGGCCGAGCGTCCTTTCGCCCTTCTGGACCGCGAAGGCGACCGAGAGGTTCGAGGACGCTCCGATCCAGGTCGTCGAGTACGGGGACCTGCTGTGCTCCGATTGCCTCTATCTCAACCAGCAGCTCGAACGCCTCAAGGAGGAGTTCAAGGGCCGGATCAACGTCGTCTTCCAGTTCTTCCCGCTCGAAGGCCTGTGCAACGAGGTCGTGCCGAAGAAAGCGAACCTTCACCCCGGGGCCTGCGAGCTGGCCTATATCGCGACCTACGACCCGGCGAAATTCAAAGCCATCCACGACGAGGTCTGGGCCAATTTCCGGGCGGCGCGCGATCCCCAGTGGCGGCGGGAACTGGCCCGGAGATACGGCGTGGAGGCGGCCCTCGACGATCCCCGGGTCCGGGAGGCCATCCGGGCCCAAGTCGAGACCGGACGCGAATACGAGAAGACCTCGGCGGAACACCCCTACGGCATCCGCTCGACGCCGACCCTGATCATCAACAACCGGATGATCATCGGAACGCTCCCCTACGAGCACCTCAAGGCCATCTTCCAGGCCCTGGTCGAGGAGCACGAGGGCGGGCCCAAGACGTTCCTCGAGAACTGGGTCGAGACGCCCCGGCCTAAAAAGAAATAGAACGGGGACACAATACTCTGTCCCTCTTTTTAGGTTCTTCTCCCGATTCCGGGACGTTCCTCTCTCGGCTTTAGCTCATATTCCGGCCCGGAGCATGCGGTCCGTCTTCTCGGCTGTGCTCGGAATATCGCTCCGAACCCCCCGCGTCCCCGGAAACCTTCTTATTCGGTTTCCCCCGCCTCCGGCGGGCCCCCCTTCCCTCACGGGGGACTCGTCGCGACACTCCTCGCCGCCTCGCGACGGACCTGTAGAGGGAAATCGGGATCGCCGCCTCGAGAGAGTGTCCCGGAAAAGGGAGAAGAACCTCTTTTCAGGGGCATGGGTTAGGTTGGATCAAGTCGGAAAATAATTGGTGAATAGGTACTGTGTCCCCGAATTAGAGCCAGAGGGAGGCGACGGCCGGGACCTCGGCGCGGTCGACGAGCCGAATCGCGCCCGTGACGCAGGCAGAGCGGCAGATGCCGCACCCGTAGCACCGGGCGTCGTCGACTTCGGCCTTGTCCTTCTTCTTGCGCGGCCGGAAGGCCTTGAACGGGCACAGCTTGACGCATTGCCCGCAGCCGTTGCACTTATCGTGATCGACGCGGGCCACGTACTCGCCTCGGAAAAAGACCGGCGACTTGTGGGCCACCGTCGTCTTCATGGCGTAGCACGACGGCAGGGAGCAGTTACAGATCCCCGCCAGGAAGGGCGTGACGAACGTCCAGACCGTGTGGCAGTTGCCCTCCCGCTCGCTCTCCCGGATCCGGGCCAGCGCGTCGGCCTTGGACATCGCTTCGAGCCCGGCCGTGTGCGGCCCAACGAGGTAAGAGGCGTCGATCTCGCCCAGGAGTTTGGCCATCCCGCCGCCGTTCGGCTCCATGCTGACGCCGAAGCAGTAGCGCTGCTCCATGCCGGCCGCGACGTGCCGGCAGATGCAGGCCAGGCGCACGACCGAGGTCGTCAGGGCCAGGATGCGCTCGATGTCCTCGATGGGCACGACCTGGCCAAAGTGCTTGGGTTTCTGCTTGTCCGTGATCTTCCGGCGGATGCCCTTCCACAGGAAATCGGGCATGACGTCGAGCGCCGTGAGGGCCCGCTCCCCTTTCGCCAGGTGCCCCGGGTTCTCGAAGAACCGGGTGATGAAATGCCTCCGCCGCAGGTCGCTCATCAGGTCCTCGGCGTAGTTATTGGCGTTGAGGTACCACTTCTTCCCTTCGCCGTGCTGATGGCAGAATTCACACATGTCTGACCCGACCCCATCCTGCCATAGGGCTCAAGGGGTGTCAACCGAGCCGCCAGGGACAAGTACCGCAAGTATCTGTCACCCAAAAAAGAACTTGACAAGCAGTGCGTCATACACTATGGTATATTACACATTATAGTGAGGCACACATCATGAGCGACAAAGCACTCGAGATCGGCAGCCTCGAGACGGAGATGAACCGGGGATTCCTGCACATCCTGGCCCTGGCCCTCCTCGAAAAAGACATGTACGGCTATGCCATGGTCAAGCACATCGAGGGCCTGGGCTACAAGGTCGAGGAGAACACGCTCTATCCCCTGCTCCGCCGGCTCGAGAAGAACGGCTGGATCGCGTCGAAGTGGGACCTCTCCGAGGACCGGCCCCGCAAGTTCTACGCGATCACCGCCGAGGGCCGCGCCCTGCGCGCCGCCCTCCTCGACGTCTGGAAGAACCAGAACCGCGTCCTCGAAGAGACCGTCAAGGAGACCGCCCATGTCTGACAAGCTCGAAGCCTACCTCGAAGAGATCAGCCACTTCCTTTCCGGCCGCGCCGAGCGCCAGGAGATCCTCAGCGAGATCCGCAGCCACATCATGGAGAAGGCCGCCGAGGGACCCGGCGAGTTCGGCGACGCCGCCGTCGACCGGGCCATCGCCGCCTTCGGCCCGGCCCGCCGGGTCGCCGAGCGCTACCTCGAGGACCGGCCCATCATCGCCCCGGCCTATAGACGCTACCTCTTCCGCTACACGTCGTTCCTGTTCGCCATCCACGCCGCGCTGACCGTCCTGGCCGTGGTCTTCAAGAAGGACTTCGTCATCTTCCCGTTCCTCTTCATGCCCCGACTCGGGATCATCGAAGCCCTGATGTACCTGCCGCCGGCCTTCCTGACAGACCTCGGCGTCGTCGCCCTGGTCCTCTACTTCATCACCCAGAGCGGCAAGGATATCAAGCTGCCCTGGCCCAAGTTCGCCGTCGACCTCGACGAGGTCAAGCCCCCGAAAAAAGGCTTCTGGCCGAGCCGCATCGCCACGGCCGTCGGGGCGATCGTCATGCTGGCCATCACCGATCTCGCCCTCTACCTCTTCGCCCGGCACGGCAGCATCTTCTTCGTCAACCTGGACTGGCATGACCCGAGACCGCTCTTCACCCCCGCCGCAGGGCGATACGTCTCGCTTGTCGTCATCGCCATGTTCGCCGCCTCGACCATGGCCCTCCTGGTCAAGCTGATCACCCGGTCCCGCTGGGTGGACGTGGCGTCCAACGCCGTATCGCTCGCCTTGATCGGGCTCCTGCTCCGCCAGCCCCTCCACGGGCTGTTCGCGCCCGAGATCGCCGGCCGTTTCTCGCCCCGGTTCGCGACCTGGATCGGATACACGATCCTCGTCACGCTGCTCTTCATCGCCCTGATGACCACCATCGAGCTCATCAAGGGCATCGTCGTGATCAGCCGGCGGAAGCTCGCCGCGAAAGCGCGGTGAGAGGCGCCGCCGCTTCAGGGCGTCAGGTCCCCGTGGGAGAGCAGGAGCTTCGCCTGGATGGGCACGCCGTACGGGCAGGAGGCCTCGCAGTACCCGGCGCAATCCGCGCATACCGCCGCGTCGCGCCCCGCCCCGGCCAGAGCGGCGTAGAGGCCCATGGCCTCCTTCTGCCGCCCCTTCGCCGCGAAGTAATACTCGTAGCGCATGATGGTGTTGACGGGCACGCCCCGCGGGCAGGACGCCTCGCAGAGGCCGCAGGCGTGGCGGCAGTAAGAATCGCCGAAGGCTTCGCGGCAGTCGGCGAGCGTGGCCTCATCCGCGATGTCCAGCTTCTGGCCCGACAGCCGTACGAAGGTCGCGAGCGCCTCGAAGCTGTTGATGCTCGGACAGACGGTGTGGACGCCGGGATGGTTGAGGCAGAACTTGATGGCCGCGTCGCGGACCTTTTCCGGGCCCGAGAGGCCGTGCTTGTTCAGGAAGGCCTCGGTCGCGGCCGTCCGTTCGGCCGCCCTCTGCTTGAGCTTCACGATGGCTTCCGGCAGCTCCCGGCCGTCCTTCGTGTAGCGCTCCGCGGCGGCCTCGAGGCTTTCCCGTTCGCTCTGGACGATCAAGCCCGGGTCCGTCTTCATCAGGGTGACGCCCACGTCCTTGGCCGCGCAGGCCTTGAGGATCCTCTCACCCGCCTCCCGCTGGAGGAAGTTGTACACGAAGAGCATGATGTCGAATCGCCCGTCCTCGGCCGCGGCCATCACCACCCGGTCCATGGGATCGTCGAGGGGCCCGAAGAGGCTGAGGTCGGCGCCGTGGTTAGATAGGCCCGAGAAGCGGACCTTGCCCTCCGCCTTGAGCTCGCCGATGAGCTCGTGGTAGGGCTCGTACGTGACCTGGGCCAGGGTGCACATGTGGATCATCAGGCAATCGGCGTGGTCGGTCCCCATGCGCTCCAGACACTTCATGAAACGGTCCCGGAGGTCCGCCTTCGTGCTCCGCTTATTGAAGGAGATATTGAGCTTCGTCGTGATGAAGAACGATTTGCGGTCGTGCGTCTTGAGGACCTCGCCGATCGTCCGTTCCGATCCGCCTCGCTCGTAGTGCTCGGCCGTATCGACGTAATTGATCCCGGCGTCGAGGGCCGCCCGGAGCACGTTGTCGTTGCTCAGGGGACCGGCGCCAAGGCCGATGTCGGAGACATTGAAGCCCGTCCGCCCGAGCCTCCGGTAGGCCTTGATCTTGAGCTCCGTTTTGGCTTGGCCCGGTGCCCGGGCGGCGGCCGCGTCATGGCCGGCCCAGCCGCGCCCGGCCTGTAGCCCTGCGGCCGTGACCGCGGCCATCGAGGCCCCCAGAAACCCTCTCCTCGAAACGCGACTCGCGAGGCCCGTCGTTTTTCTCACGTTGGCTCCTTTCCTGCCGGTCGAGCGATCACTGCATCCTACAGCGGTCATTCAGCAAAGTCCATGCCACGGTCCGCCCCCTGATGATCCGATCCCGGGTGTAAAGGACCTTGACCCGGACTTTGACAAGAGCGGTCCCGACTGGTAGCGTGGATGTCCGAGGACAGCCAATGCGCAGCAAGCCCGATCGCAATAGGGAGACTCTCCCCGGCCTCAGGGACCGGCCTCGGCTCGGGGCCCTGGGTTCTTTGGCCTTCTTCGGTCTCGGGCTCACGCTCCTCGCGCTATCCACCGCCGCCGCGCCCCCT
>JBFYNT010000035.1:0-32514 GCA_041304225.1 Candidatus Aminicenantota bacterium | reverse complement strand
ATTGACTGCACATCTCGGCCTGAAGCCGAATGCGCGGGCGATCGGCCCCGCCCAGGCGGCGCCGGCGCGTTCCGAGCCGGCACCGCCGTCAGGCCCGGCGAGCCACTCGGCGGGTGACGCGTGGACGGATCCGGTTACCGGGATAAAGTTCCGTTGGGTTCCTGCCGGCTCATTCGAAATGGGTTCGGCCAAGATCGAAGACGCGAATCCCGTGCGTTCCGTGAACATCCGTAGGGGTTTCTGGATCGGTCAGTTCGAGGTGACACAGCCTCAATGGCGTGCGGCCATGAATGATGGTCCTTCGAGTTTCAAAGGAGACAACCGGCCTGTGGAGCAGGTCAGCTGGGACGATGTGGATTCGTTCGTCCGGAAGCTGAATTCCAGGGGACAGGGCGGATTCCGCTTGCCGACGGAGGCGGAATGGGAATATGCGTGCCGCGCCGGGACGAAAGGCGAGTTCTGTTATGGCGACAGCCTGGATTCATCGCAGGCCAACTTCGACGGCAGCTTCCCGTTCGGCGAGGGGAAAGAAGGAGTGTACAGGGAAGAAACGACGGACGTAGGGAGCTTCCGTCCCAATGCCTGGGGGTTGTACGACATGCACGGCAACGTCTGGGAGTTGTGCTCGGATTGGTATGAGCCCGATTATTACAACAGTCGGCCGAATCCCGATACCGATCCGCGCGGCCCTTCCGGCGGCTCCTTCCGCGTCATACGAGGAGGGGCGTGGCGCAATGTCGCCGACGAATGCCGTTCGGCTTACCGGTCCCGCTGTCTCCCCGGCTTCCGCTTCAACAGCATCGGCTTTCGCCTTGTTAGGTCGGAATCCTAAGGCCGAGATCCGGGTCCTCTGTCGCCCCTTATCTCTCCCCCAAGCCCTCGGATCGGGGAGTCGCTGACCACGCTGCCGGAGGATTCCCGGATCGTCCAATTCTCGTTTAGGACCTCGGAATGGAGCCTGATAACGGACTTCTTTGCCTGACTGGTCATGGCCTTTTCCCTTTGCCCGAAAAGACGCGGGATCTTCACTCCGGGTTGCCCGGCGAGGGTTCGGCTGGTCCGCGCCATGTCCTTGGGCTTTGTGCCCAAGATGTGCCCACCATAGGATCCCGGATCTATTTTCTACGAGGCCGTTGATTTCGCGACTCCTCGCGAAAAAAATGTCCTTGCCGACCCCGAAGAGTGATCGGAGCCGTCCTGACTGGGTTCAACTTGACATCCACTGACACCGCAATCTATCATCCCCAGCGATGCGCTGGGGAATGCTAAGGACCATGGGCCTTCTGATCGCGGGCGCATCGCTGTCCGCCTACCAGCCGACAGGCCCACAGGTCATGCCTGCGCCGTCAAGAACGGACTTCGGCGAAATGCGTTTGGGCCTGTTCGTCCATTACACCTACGTAGGAAGGCCCTACGAATGGGGCTGCACCACATGGTCGGACGGATCGCCGGTGGCCAGCCTGGACGAACTGGCCGACAACCTGGACGTTCAGGATCTTGCAAGGACCGCGGCGGGAATGCGGGCCCAGTACCTCCAGTTCACCGCCTGGCACGCGAACATGAACGTCCTCTTCCCGAGCGCGGTGATGGCGCGGAGGCTGCCCGGGCATTGCTCGCGGCGGGACGTCGTTGGCGAGCTTATCGAGGCATTGCGTCCGACCGGGATCAAGCTGATCCTGTACATCCACCCGAGTGACGGTCACGACTTCTCGCGCCAGGACCAGGACCGCGTGGGCTGGAACGAGGGGCCGATCTTTTCCCGGTGGAACGACTTCGTGAACGAAGTGATCGCGGAGGTCGTCGACCGCTACGGCGCAGATGTGGCGGGATACTGGGTCGACGGCGGGCTGCCGCCGCAGGTGGACCCGGCGCGGCTGCGGCGGACGATCCTGAGTCGCGATCCCCAGGCCTGGCTCATCCAGAACTCCGGGCTCGATCCGGCTTGTGTGGACTTCGGCGCCCATGAGAGCTTCGCTGAACCGTATGCGGCATCGGTGTGGCAGATGAACGCGGTCATCTCCGGCGAATGGTGGGCCAAGCAGGGGTTCCTGCGCACCAGCCCGGAGATGGCCCTGAAGTATACGGTCCTACAGGCGGGTGTTCCAGGCAACACGGGCGGAGTGGCGTGGTCGGTCGGTCCGCATCCCGGAGGACGCTGGGAGACCGGCGTCCCGGAGTTCGCCGAGCGACTGGGGGGCTATGTCCGCCGGATCGAGACCGCCCTCTTTGGCACCCGACCGAGCGTCGCTTATCCGACGCCAACCGGGACGCCGCTGCGGTCCGCGCGGATCGTGGGCACGGAGTCGCAGGACGGCAAGACAACGTACCTGCACGTGCTGTGGCCGCCGCGGGGGAAGGATCTGCTCCTGCCTGCTCCGGCGGATGGGAGGACGCTCACAGAAGCGGCGCTGCTCGGCGGCGGCAAGATCGGGCTGAGCCGGGACGCCATAGGGATCAAGTTGCGGCTCGGCGGCGGCCAATCATGGGACTTGGTCGATACGGTCATTGTCCTGAAGTAGGCCGGGGGCCTGTCGGGAGAGCATGAGCGAGCCCATTCGCCGAGGTTCCCATCTCAAGAACCTTCAGGGAAGACAAGGAATCGGGAATGGATCGAGCTTATCGAGAGCAAAAGATCGGAACTGGCCGGGGTGATCGATAAGACGTTCAAGATCATCATCGCGACGGACGAAGATCGATGCAGACGCCCGCCGGACATCTATCAGAAACGCCGGCCGAGCGTCTCCCCTTGATCGCGCCAGGGGGTAAGGGGGTTAGTGGATTCGAACAGAGACTTGGGGCACGCTTTTTATCCCCCCCAAACGGACCTTACATGACGTATCGGGTTCCCGCCGTGTTCAAAATGAACTGGTCAGGCATCTCGCGGGCGAACGCGGCGATGGCCTCGAATCCCGTACAATGCGCGGGGACGACATAATCGGGCCGGATGGCTTTGATATCGCCTATCGTTCTCTGGATCACTTCCGGTTTGGCTCCTGTGAGATGGAACCCCCCGATGATCGCATGAACCCTCTCCATTCCCGTCATCGCTTGCGCCTGCTTCACCGCGTTGACGATACCCCTGTGGGCGCAGCCCGAGAGCACGACCAGGCCTTTTCCCTTGGCATTCAGGACGATCGCCTGTTCTCCGACGAAATCCTCCTGGACGAACTGATCCCCTTTTTTGGCGACGAAAACGGGCGGGATCTTTTCATATTCCGTGACTTGCTCGATCCTCCCCGTTGAAACAGCGCCGGGAACGATGGGGGTCGGGTCCCTGGCCTCGACGATCCTGACCGTCGCCAACCTCTCGATGGCCTCCTTGTTCAATCCCAGAAGGTCCAGCACATGCCCGTCGGGGGTCCTCCAGTAGGTTCCCTGGAAAAATCGCTCTCCCACATAAAAGGGGATCCCTTTGGGGAGCTCATCCCTTTTCGCTTCAAGGAGGTCGACCAGGGCCGCCTGGTGGTCAAAATGATCATGGCTCAAAATCAACGCTTCGACGGTCTTGAGATCGATCTTCAATAGATCGATATTCCTTGTGACGCCTTGAACATCCGTCCCAAAATCGAAAAGGAAAGAGTGAGGTTGGCCGGCCACCACGGTTTCGACATGATAGGCAAGCCCGTGTTCCGCGTGCAGAGCGCCGTCGAGGACCGATCGAGGCGGTCGATGTCTCCTGGCGATCTTATCGTCCGGCCGGATCTGATCGTAGTAATTGTCCGTGATGAAGGTAATGACGATCTTATCCGCCTCGGGGATGTTGACCGTTTCCCGGGTCCCCGCGCTCCGGCCATCCCGATCTCCGGCCAAGAACAAGGCTCCCGTGGCCGCCGTCCTCTTCATGAACTCACGTCGATCCATCCCATGGTCCATGGCCGTCTCCTTTCCCTCATAGAGCATGAACGAATTTGCCTTTTTTGCGGAACCCCGAATGCGCGCTCGGGGATCGGAATGACCTCGGCCCCCTCGCATAGATCAGATTATGCCCGGCCCGGACCGATGTCAACAACTCGAAACGGCCAGGGGTGGAAACAACACACAGCAAAAGCCAGCGGTTCAAGTCCTCTATCGCACGCCTTTCCTCTATCCGAAGCCCGGACGTCAGGTCCATCGCAAAGCCGAGCGCCGGGGCCCCCCCGGCATCCGGGAATGGAACCTTCGGCCGCCCCGTAGCGTCTTCCAAAGAGAAAGGAATAGCCCATGTCTCCCAAGAAACGCCCCTTTCCCGGCCTGTTCATCGGTGTCCTGGCCTTTCTTTCCCTGCTCCAGACGGCCTCCCCTCTAGGAACCGCACAGGAGGACCTGGCCAAGAAATATCCCGAGGCCGAGGGCCTCTACGAAATGACCGTCCCGGGCCAGGGGCTCGTCGTCCTTCAAGTCTATTTCAAGGACGGGACGCTCCGGACCGTGACGGCCGGCGACGCCGATTCGACGACCTTCTCGCCCGTCGAAGGGCACGAGCTGCGATTCATGAAGATCTCCGACGAAAAGGGGACGTACCTGCTCGAGCTCCTGAAGGACGAGCAAGGCCGCTTGACGCGGTTCCGGGTCGTCAACGAAAAGCTCAAACTGGACGTGACCGGGGTCAAAAAGGCCGAGTTCGACGACGCCAAGGCCGATCCCGCCTCTCCCAGCGACCGCCAGGGCTATTTCGAACGGCATTACCGCAAATCCGAGCATCGAGTGCCCATGCGGGACGGCATCCTGCTGTTCACCCAGGTCTTCAGCCCGGTCGACGCGTCCGAGCTCCATCCCCTCATCCTCTTCCGGACCCCCTACGGCATCTCGCCGTACGGGAAGGACTTCCCCAATATGACCGTGCCCTCCCTCCATTTCCTGAAGGAGGGCTACATCCTGGTCTTCCAGGACATCCGCGGCCGGGCCATGTCCGAAGGGACCTACGAATATGTCCGGCCCTACCGAAGGGACAAGAAGGGCCCGACAGATGTCGACGAGAGCAGCGACGCCTACGACACAGTGGATTGGCTGCTGAAGAACGTCCCCGGGACGAACGGCAAGGTCGGGGTCTGGGGCATCTCCTATCCGGGATTCACCGCGGCCATGGCCGCCATCGCCGCCCATCCGGCCGTCCTGGCGGTCTCGCCGCAGGCCCCCATGGCCGACATCTACATGGGCGACGATGCCCTCCATAACGGAGCGCTCTACCTGGCCCACTACGCGAATTACGCCTACTCCATGGGCCAGGCCCGTCCGGCGCCCACGGCGGATCCGCCGGCCAGGCTCCGCTTTCCGACGCCGGACGGGTATTCCTTCTACCTGCGGACCGGCCCCTTGAAGGCCCTCACCGCCAAGGTCTTCGGGGACGCGAATCCCGTCTGGAACGCGGCGATGGCCCACGAGACCTACGACGATTATTGGAAGGCCCTTTCGGTCTATCCTCATCTCGGCGGCATCAAGCCGGCCATCCTGACGGTCGGGGGCTGGTACGACGCCGAGGACCTCGGCGGCACGCTCGGGATATACAAGACCGTCGAACGCCTGAACCCCGGCCTGCCCAATACGATCGTCATGGGGCCCTGGGGCCACAGCCGATGGAATCACCTGGCAGGTGGCAGTGAGGCGGTCGGCCCGTTCCCCTTCAGCGGCACGAGGGCCTATTTTCAGGACACCCTCGAGCTCCCTTTCTTCAACCATTACCTGAAGGGAAAGAATCCGCTCGCCCTCCCGGAGGCGGTCGTTTTCGAGACCGGCACCGACCAATGGCGGACTTACGACGCTTGGCCGCCGGCGGATTCGAAGGCCAGGACGCTGTTCTTGGCGGACGGCGCCCGCCTGTCCGCCGAACCGGCGTCAGGATCCCCGAAAACCGGCTTCGACGAATACGTCAGCGACCCCGCCAAGCCCGTGCCCTACACCATGCAAACGAGCCCCCGGTACAACAGGCACTATTTCGTCGAGGACCAACGGTTCGCCGCCTCGCGGCCCGACGTCCTCGTCTACACGGGCGAGCCGCTCGCCCAGGATCTGACGATCTCCGGCCCCATCAAGGCCGAGCTCTACGTCTCGACCACGGGAACGGACGCCGACTGGGTCGTCAAGTTGATCGACGTCTATCCCGACGACGCGCCCGATCCCGAGGACAATCCCTCCGGCATCCGCATGGGCGGCTACCAGAGGCTGGTTCGCGGCGACATCTTGCGCGGCAAATTCCGGACGAGCTTCGAGAGGCCCGAACCGTTCGTCCCGGGACGGGTGACCAAGGTCGCCTTCGAGCTGCCGGACGTCCAGCACGCCTTCCTCAAAGGACACCGGGTCATGGTCCAGGTCCAGAGCTCCTGGTTCCCTCTGTTCGACCGGAATCCCCAGAGGTTCTGCAACATCCGCACGGCCGAAGAGGCCGACTTCCGGATAGCCACGCATCGCGTCTTCCATACGGCCCGGTACCCGTCGGCGATCACGTTCGGGGCCTTGGAGAAGTGACCGGCGACAGGGGAATGTCCACGTGCCGGACGAAGGCGTCCTTATGAGGGTGTGGCCGCGGGCCGGGATGAGGCCTGGAAAGAAACGGAGTTCCGTGTAAATTCGCTTTACGCGGAACCGGCATCCCTCTCCCTGGGCGGAAGATGGCCCGAATATTGCAGCCTAGGTCATCAACGGGGATACCGACATGAGGACCGTCGGATATAAAGACGAATACCGGAAGCTCATCGGCTTATCCGAGTTCAGGACGCTCTGCACGCTCTCGGAGCATCTCTGCCAGGCACAGAGGCATTCGCTGAAAAAGCTGTTCAGTTTGGCGGAAAAGAACATCCTCCTGACCGTCCTCCATCGCGTCAACGGCAATCAAAGGGATGCCGGCCGCATACTGGGAATGAAATCTACGACCTTGAACGCCAAGATGAAGAAGTACGGGATCAGGGTGGTCAAGCAGATCGGCATGGACTCCCTGCCGCACGATCGTCCGGCCCGCTGAGACGCGTTCGATCTCGGCAAATCCCGCGTCCCCCCTGATGGCACGAGAGGGACGAGGGCGCTCCGAGCCCTCCGGCCCGCCCGGTTTTGGCCGTCCGCTATAATGGTAGCAAGGAAATGAAAGCTCACATTGTTAAAAAAGAGTTGGATATATATGGCCTTGATCCTGGCCCTGCTCACGGGCCGCTGCCGGTATTCCCTGGAAGACGGCGGATTTGACCTGTCCCGGTTCCGGGAAGACCCCGGGCTGACAGCGGTCCCCGAGGAGCTCCGGGGCCTCGTCCCGACCAACGGGGAGGCCGCGCGGGAGATCGCGGCCCGGAGCGGAGCCGGCGACCTGCGGTTCGTGGTCATCGGGGACACCATCTCCGACGGCAATACGACCTTCCGGGCCTTCCTCGACGAGATCGCCGGGCTCGACCCGCGGCCGGCGTTCATCGTCCACCTCGGGGACCGGGTCGTCTCGCCCGTGGTCGAATACTACGGCGCCTATCTGAAGGACATCGCCGATCCGCCCTGCCCCATCCTCCACGTCGACGGCAACCACGACGTCCGGGAGGAAGGCGGCCGTATCTCGAGGGCCTTCTTCGGCGAAACGGATTTCATTTTCGACCTGGACGACATGCGCTTCGTGTTCATGGACAACGTCCACGGGGACGAGGATTTCGGCTTCCGCCGGGAGCAGCTGGCCTGGCTCGACAACGTTCTTAAGGCGCCCCACCCGGCCAGGAAGTTCGTCTTCGCCCACGTGCCCCCCAAGGCCCCGTTCCGGCGGATCACGCCGTGGCCGGCCTCCCGCTTCACCCCGCGTCTCGAGAACGAGCGGGAATTCCTCGACATCCTCGCCCGCCGCAACGTGGTCATGGCCGCCTTCGGCCACAGGCACATCCACGCCTCCCTGGTCCATAACGGCGTGCTCATGGTCATCACGGGAGGCGGGGGCCAGAGGAACTTCCTGGAGCCGGCGGTCCGGGCGCCCCTGTTCACGAAGAAAAGGCATTACACGCTCGTGGACATCCCCGCGGCGGCGGTTGCCGGAACGTTCGAGGGCATCCTGTCCTGCATGGGGAAGGGTCGGGAGACCCTGTTCCGATCGTCGTTCATCCAGGCGGGCCCTCTTACGGCCATAGGGAACCTCGGAGTGGCGCTCCGGCCCCATGCCGCGCCGGCGGACGATCCCTTCCGGCCGGGGAGCGCGGCCCCGATGCCTCTCGGGGCGTCAAGCCGCACGCCCTGAGCCGGCGCGCCGGCTTCGACGGCCGCCGGATCCGGGAGAGCCGGGCCGCGCGTCCCCCCGAGGAGTTGGTCACTCCCCGATCTTGAAGTATTTATAAACCGGGTAAACGACGCTGCGCCTGTCCGCGCCGGCCGCCCTGAACCATTCCTCTAAGACGCCCCAGCCGGCGAAGCCGTCCGCGGCCTGCGGTTCGAGGCAATAGAAGGCCAGGTTGGCCAGGGGCTGGGCCAGGTCGACACGGAAGGTCCCGGCCGGGAATTCCTTGTCCGGGGAGGGCGCGAACCCGCCCTCGAGCTTGATCATGGAATACCCGCCGCTCCGGCCCCGGCCGATCTTGTCGACGACGAACTCCTCGCCCGAAGCCCTGACCGGTTTGGCCAGGGTCTCGACCTTGACGCCGAGGACGCGGAGCTTCTCGGCCAGGACGCCCAGGTCGGCCGGGATGAGGTAGCCGCGGGGAACGCGGGCCTCGACGGTGCCGATCGGCTTGCAGAGGAAATCGAGCCCCCGGACGAGCTGGGGCGCCCCGAGCATGTGCGGCGCGATCTTGGCCCTGACGCTCGTGCCCGGGACGAGCGTCGAGACGTTCGGTTCCTTGTAGACGAGGACGTCGATCTGGCCGTAGGAGCCGTACGTCCCGGCGACGAAGTTCCGCAGCTCGCCCGACGCGGCCCGGGCCTCGACCGCGGCGACCACGGCCTGGTCGGCGGCCCGGCAAACTTCGCGCATCTCCTGTCCGTGGGCGGCGGCGTAGTCCAGGATGCCGGCGATGAGGGCGTAATGCGCGTAGATCCGCCGCTCGAAGGACTCGTGGCCCGGCGTCTCGGCCAGGATGGCCATGCGGTTGCGCAGTCCGTAGGCGTTGGCGACGAACTTGGCCTCCGTCGTCCACATGGCCTGCTCGTGGCCCCAGCGCGTCGGCGGCCAAGCCCGGTCGGTCTCGCAGTGGGTGAAGACCTCGAGGCCGAAGGTCTTCCGGGTCGCCTCGCGGACGGCCGGGAAGAGCTTGTCGAAGACGTAGTCGCGGGGCCCGGGATGGGCCGCCGGCACCGTGCACGTGGCGTAGCCGATGGCGTAGCCGTGCTGGACCCGGCCCATGAGATGGCCGTCGTAGACGAGCGTGGGGTCCCAGCGGTTGAAGACCGTCCGGTAGAGCCCGGCGATCTCGGCCGTGTCGACGCGTATGGCGTCGCGGTTGAGGTTGACGTTCTGGGCGTTCGTGGCCGAGCCGAGCAGATGCGGCGTCCCTTCGCTCAGGCTCAAGGTGTCGGTCCCGTCGACGTTGAGGTTCGGGCAGACGATGATGATCAGGCCGTCGAGCAGGCCCTTGCGCTTGCCGAGGAGGATGTCACGCATGAGCATCATCAGGGCCTCTTTGGCCTCCGGCTCGTAGGCGTGAATGTTGCCCTGGAGATAGACGACGGTCTTGCCCGACTTGGCGGCTTCCTCGGGTGTGGCCACACGGGGGTCGGCCAGGACGGCGGCGGCGCCTGTCCGGCGCAGGCTCGTCGTGAACATCTGGATGATGGCCATCTTGTCGCTCGACCAGCGGAGCGTGTCGAGGAATTCCAGGACCTCGGTCGAGGAGGCGGTCCGGGCATAGCCCGTCTTCTCGGCGACGGTCAGGCATTTGGCCGGCCACTTCCCGTTCCAGCCGGACGGCACCGAATCGCCCCAGTAGATCTTCTGCGCGGGAGAAGCCGGTCGCAGGGCCGGCGCGAGCGCGGCCAGGAGAGCGAGGCCGGCGGCCAGCGTGAACGGTCTTTTCATGGGACCTCCTCGAGATCCGCCCCCGATCGGCGGCGGTCCTCCGCATCATAAGCGACAAAGGCCGGGGGAATCAACGCCGCCTTGATTTCCGCCCGGCCCTTCTGTCATCATGGGCCGGATGCCCATCCGACGAGGCCCGACATGACGATCTTCGGCAACCGGCTGAGCCCGCGCAAGCTCAAGGCCATGCTCGGCCGTGAGGTCGGCCTGTCCGACTGGTTCACCGTCACCCAGGAGCGGATCGACGCCTTCGCCGCCGCGACCGAGGACCGCCAATGGATCCACGTCGACCCGGAGCGGGCGGCCCAAGGCCCCCTCGGCGGGACCATCGCCCACGGCTTCCTGCTGCTCTCGCTCGTCCCGTTCTTCAACTTCCGGAGCGAGATCTTCACGGGCCGCTTCCGGATGGCCGTCAACTACGGCCTCGACCGCGTCCGCTTCCCCCACTCCGTCCGGGCCGGCTCGCGGGTCCGCAACCGGGCCGTCCTGAAGAAGATCGAGAAGCGGGGCTTTCGCAAGGTCCTGGTCACCGTCGAGAACACGATCGAGGTCGAAGGGGCCGACAAGCCGGCCATGGTGGCCGATGCGCTGGCCCTGATCTACCTTTGACCCGTCCCGAAGCATCGCCCTATAATGGGGCCAGCCCGTCCGAGGAGGGAACCATGGACATCAAGGCCATCCCGGTCGAAAAGCCCGAGGACATGAACTTCATCCTCGGCCAGGCCCACTTCATCAAGACGGTCGAGGACCTCCACGAGGCCATCGTGACGACCGCGCCGCACATGAAGTTCGGCGTCGCTTTCTGCGAATCGTCCGGCCTGGCCCTCGTCCGCCACACGGGGAACGACGAGGCGCTCGTCGCGATCGCCGTGAAGAACGCCATGGCCGTGGGCGCCGGGCACTCGTTCTTCATCTTCCTGACCGGCGGCTTCCCGGTCAACATCCTCAACTCCGTCAAGGCCGTTCCCGAGGTCTGCGGCATCTATTGTGCCACGGCCAATCCGGCCGAGGTCATCGTCGCCGAGACGGAACAGGGCCGGGCCATCCTCGGCGTCGTCGACGGCGTGAGGACGAAGGCCGTCGAGGGACCGGACGGCGTCGAATGGCGCAAGGGCTTCCTGCGCAAGATCGGCTACAAGCTCTGAGCCGCGCCTCGCTCCCTCTCATGGGACACCCCGCCCGGCGGATCGGACGGCCGGGGCCGGCTATTCGGCGGGGCCGGAGATCCCGGGGTAGTACTCGCGGATGAACCGCTCCTGGACCTTGAACGACCAGTGGATGTCGCGGATGTGGTTGGCCGCGGCTTGGCTTCGGCCGGAGCGTATGAGGTCGATGAGGGCCTGGTGCTCGAGGATGGAGGACTCCTCCCACTCCTTGACGAATCCCGACGGCCGGGGGAAGTCGTACAGCCTCTTCTTCAGGCTGTTGACCGTCTTGACCAGGCTCCCGTTGTCGCAGAGGCGGAGGAAGGTGCTGTGGAAGGCCAGGTTCTTCTCGTAGTAGGTGTCGAAGTCGTCGGCCGCGATGGCCTTACGCATGTCGTCGTTGAGGGCCTGCATGCCGTCGACGTCCGAGGGCTTGAGCCGGTCGAAGGCCTTGAGCAGGGCCATGCTCTCCAAGGCGCCGATGATCTCGTAGTAGTTCCGGACGTCCTTCTCCCCGAGGGCGTTGACGACGATCATGCGCCGCGGCATGATGGTCACGAAATCCTCCATCTCGAGCTGTAGGAGGGCGTCGCGGAGCGGCGTCTTGCTGACGCCGAGCTTCTTGGAGGTCTCATCCATGTCGATGGCCGAACCGGGCAGGATCTCGCCCCGCCGCATCTGCTCGCGCAGGTACTCGTAGACCTGCTCCTTCAGGGACTTGACGTTCAGGATCGGCTTCGGGTTCATGGCCAAAGATCCTTTCAGGCTCGGAAAAAACGTACATCAAGGATATTAAACAAGTCCTCTCCAAGTCAACCGCGGATTTGTTACAATGAGGCCATGAGATTCCTTGAGCACCACATCCGGGCGGAGATCGGCCTGGTCATCGCCGGGCGGGCGGCCGGCCGGCGCTCGGAGCACGAGATCACCCTGTTCAAGTCCGTGGGCAACGCCGTCGAGGACCTGGCGGTAGCCGGGCTGGTCGCCGGCTGAGGAGGAACCGATGGAATTCGTCAGCATTCTCAACGACGTCCTCGGGCCGGTCATGCGCGGCCCTTCGAGCTCGCACACGGCCGGGTCCCACCACATCGGGCGGCTGGTCCGATCCCTCCTGGGCGAGGAGCCGGCCCGGGCCGTGTTCACCTTCGATCCGGACGGCTCCTACGCCGCGACCTTCAGGCAGCAGGGCGTGGATCTCGCTCTGGCCGCGGCCCTGCTCGGCTGGCCGATCACCGATCCCCGCTTCAGCCGGTCGTTAGCGCTCGCACCGAAGCTCGGCCTCAGCCTCGAGTTCAAGGTCGCCCCTCTCGAGAATCCGGATCATCCGAACACCGTGACCATCGAGGTCGTCTCCCGGACGGGCCGCAGGCTCCGGGCGACGGCCCGGTCGATCGGCGGCGGCATGATCGAGGTCATCGAGGTCGACGGGCGCCCGGTCCGGCTCGACGGCAAGAGCGCGGTGACCCTGAACGCCGAAGGCCAGTCAAGGACGGCGGAGCCGATTTTTTTCATCCGCCGGGGAGCGCCGCTGTTCAAGTCCGCGGCGGAGATGGTCCGCCTCGCCGGACGGAAGCGCGTTTCGCTCGGCCGTCTTGCCCTGGCCTACGAAGCCAAGCTCCTGGGCCTCACGGAAGCCGAGGCGCTGGCCGAGATCGGGCGACGCTATGACATCATGCGGGACTCGGTGCGCCGCGGGCTCTCGGGCCGCGGCGTGGCCATGAAGCTCCTGGGGCCGAGCGCCGGCAAGATCTTCCGCTCGGAGGCCCGACGGGGCCTCCCGGCCGGCGGGTATCACACCCGGGCCGCGGCCCGGGCCATGGCCGCCCTTCACATCTCCAATAGCGGCGGCATCGTCTGCGCCGCGCCGACCGGAGGCTCGGCCGGCGTGCTGCCCGGCGTCCTGGTGACGCTGGCCGAGGAGGGCCGGATCGGCCCTCAACGGACGGCGCTGGCGCTCCTGGCGGCGGGCGCGGTCGGCGTGATCGTGGCCCGGCGGGCCACCTTCGCCGCCGAAGTCGCCGGCTGCCAGGTGGAGATCGGCGCCGCCGGGGCCATGGCCGCCGCGGCGGTGGTCGACGCCGCGGGAGGGAACGCGGCCCAGGCCGCGGATGCCGCGGCTATCGCTTTTCAGAACACCATGGGCTCGGTCTGCGACCTCGTTCAGGGCCTGTGCGAGATCCCCTGCCACACCCGCAACGCCGCCGCGGCGTCGAACGCCTTCCTCTGCGCCGACCTCATCCTCGGCGGCTACGGGAACCCGGTGCCTCTCGACGAGACGATCGACGCGTCGTTCTCGTCCGGCAAGATGCTGCCCCCCGAGCTGCGCTGCACGGCCAAGGGCGGATTGGCGGTCGCGCCTTCCGCCGTCTCGCTTAAGAAGAAAGCCGCCCGGTAATAACTTCGAGAAGGACTTTCTTCGGATATTTCGCAGAAACCCCGCTCCGCGTATCTCCGCGGGATTTCTGCCCTCCGCTCACTTTCGTTCGCTTCGGTCGGATGGCGGGGCCATGATCCTCTTTGTGTACTCGGTCTCCACGTTCTCGAAAAAGGCCCCTTGGAAACGGCCCGGCTCGAGCGTCGGCAATCCGACCTCGATGTCGATCGGCGCGTCCCGCCGGACGCGGCTCAGGTCGGCGTAGTGGCCGAGGAAGGTCCGCTCCGGCGCGTGGGGGTAGACGCTGTTATAGGCCTTGAGCACCTCGACCGGCTGGCCGTTGACCTTCAGGGTCACGGCCATGGCGTCCGTCGCCTCGAAAATGGGGAGGTGGAGGAGCAGGCGCCACGGGCCCAGCCACGGAGCCCTCAGGTCGTCCTCGGTGTAGCTGACCGGCCAGGCTATCCTCCGCTCGGCGAGCTGGGTCAAGACCCGGGCCGGGACGGTGATCCGGGCCTTGAATATGTCCGCCTTGAAGCCGGCCGGGACCTCGCCCGCGGCCTGGGAGCGGCCGAACGCCCGCCCGGCGAAGCGGACCGTCGCCGTGATCCGGTCCCCTTCGGCCTTGAACGGGTGGCCGACGCCGTTGACGGACAGGGTCCGGACGCGGGAATTGGGCGGGACCAGTACGACGATCGTCTGTTTCGTGCCCGTCTCGGCCTCGACGCCGGTCAAGACAAGCCGGTTCGACCGGAGCTCAGCGGCGCCGCGGACGTTGAACAGGACGGGCTCGACGATCTCCGCAGGCGCGGGAAAGAGCTCGTAGACGGCGGCCTCGCGGCCGGCGAGAGCGAGCACGGCCTCGGCGCCGTAGGCCCAAAAGCCTTCGGCCGACCCGACGAGCCGGCCCTCCTCAGGGTAGAGCTCCTTGATCATGAACGTCTCGCCCTTGACGAGGCCGATCGTGGCGTCGAGCCTGATACGGGCCTCCTTGCGGCCGGGGTTGGGATTGAAGAGGAAGAGCAGGCCGCGGTCCTCGACGACGGCGGCCGTGCCGTCGACGCGCCCGGCCATGGGCGGCCCGAGGATCGGCCGCAGGGCGTGAAGGAAACGGGCGTTCTCGTCGGTCCAGTCGAGCCACTTGCGGAACCAGGCCTTGTCCTCTTCGGACAGGGCGGCGAACTCCTCGGTGTCCCGGGCCGGGATGAAGTTGACGACGTGGTGGAAGGGGGCCGTGCCGATCGAGGACAGGAGCGAATACTTCCAGCCGAGCGCGTCCCAATCCTTCGGCCGGAAGCGGTCGCGGCGCATGACCGCCTTTTCGTCGTTCCTCTCCGATTGGTGGGTGATGAAGCCGGGCATGATCTCCGGCGGCGCGAAGCGCTCGACCCGGTAGGTCCAGGCGGCGAAGCGCTGGCGGTCGGCCGAGACCCGGTCGGTGTGGAGGTCGGGGAAGGCCTTGAAGCTCTCCGGCTGCTCGTCGGTCAGGGTCGGGTGAGGATAGGAGCCGGCCAGCCAGGTCCACGGACCGAAGTTCTGGTACTGCTGACGGCCGTCGACGACGGCGTCGAAGGCCGCGCGGCGCAGGCCCTCGAGGACCCGCCGGGCGCCGGCCCACTGGGCGTACTTGCTCGAGGCCTTGTCCAGGGCGATCCACCAGTGGTCGAAGGAGTAGCCCGCGGCGCCCGTCGTCCGCATGAAGCTTAGGAGCCTGTCGAGCCACCAGTCCTGGAACGAGCGCAGCCCGGTGTCGGCGGGGGCCTTGGCGGCGTCCGCTCCGGCCCGGGCGGTCCAGGCCGGATCCTGGAGGAAGGGCAGGGACGGATAGGCGTAGGCCATGAGCTTGAGGTTCTTCGAGGCGGCGTAGTCGAGCATGGCCTTGAGGCCGTCCGGGACGGCGTCGCGCCGCGGGTCCCACTCCCCTTTCCGGAGCTTCTGGCCAAGGCCGAACCACAGGACGTTCTCCCAGCCCCAATCGTCGGCGTTGTCCTCGAGCCGCGAGAGGGCGCTGTTCGCGGGCGTGTACAGGAGGTGGGTCACGCCCAGCTCGGCGGCCCGGTCCATGATGCGCTTGTATTCCTCCACGCCCTCGGGCGTGCCGACGTCGATCTGATAGTCGTTCTCGCACCAGGGGATGTGGACGCGGACGCTCCGGCCGGGATAGTAGAGGAGGAAGGCGCGAACACAGGCGGTCAAGGCCTCGACCTCGCTCGCGTCGATCGTCGGCGAGCCGGCCAGGAGGCCGGCGTAATCGGCGATGTATTTCCACTCGGGCACGGCCTTGGCCGGGAAGCGCGTCCCGGAGAGCTCGACGAGACCGAGACAAAGACGGTCGGAGGCGAAGGGGCCCAGGTCGCGGCTCCACTCCATCTCCGGCTTGTAGAACACGACGACATCGCGGCCCTTACGGGACCAGGCCATGTAGGGATTCTGGAGCATGAAATAGACGCTCCAGGCCGGTTTGGCCGATGATCCGGCGCCGGCGAAACGGCAGACGGCCCCGAAGGCGCCCTTGGAGAGCGGGAGCTCCTCGGCGACGGGCAGGCCGAGGGCCGCAGCCAGGGGTTTGACCTCGTCGATCCGGAAGGTCCGGCTCCGGGCCGAGGTCACGACGATCTGCTTGGTCAGGAAATCCCAGGCGGGTTTGAGCTCGTAGACGACATCGAAGGTGAAGGGGTCGCGGGCATATCGGTAGGCGACCTTGGCCGGGGTCATCTCGATCTCGGCCGGGCCGAGGCCGCCGATGTCGACCGCAGCGCCGTCGATCGTCACCGAGGCCGGATCTGCCGAGAAGGTCAGGGTCCGGCCCGTCTTCGGGGCGCCGATCGAGACCAGCCCCCGGTCGTTGAATTCGGCCCGGAGCCGGCCGTTGTCGAGGACCATGTTCTCGGCGGCGGCGGGCAGGGCGGCCAAGAGCATCAAGGCGGCCGGAACGGCCGAGGCGAAAAAAGCCGGGATCGATCGTCGGGAGGCAGCGTATCTCTCGGTCATCGGGCTCTCTCCTTGGGGGGCATGCCCCGATTATAAACGAACTCCGCCGCCGATTGACAGGCCGGAAAGCCGGCGGACGGGCTCCCGAACATCCCCGGTCGCCTGCCCCGCTTTCGGGATGCCGCGGTCATGGCCGGCCTATCCGAATGGTCAAACGGGAGACCGGCGCGTCCAGGAGGGAGCGGGGCCGGGGGCCGGCCGGCGGCCGTAAAAGACATCGTCGAGGCGGACGGCGATCCGGCGGAAAAGGGCCGATCGGCGGACGCCCCACCTGACGGCGTTATGGAAAGGGCTTTCGGCGTGCGAATAGGGGCAAACGGCCAGGCATCGGGCGCAATCGGTCCCGACCGTGCCCCAATAGCGGAAGCAAGCGTCGGCGTCGACGCGCCAGCGGAGGGCGCCGTCGGTCCCGGTACGCGTTCCTTCGGGAATGGCCCGGGCCGGGCAGCTGTCCGCGCACTTCCGACAGCGGGAGCAGAAATCGACGATCGTCGCGTCCCGCGTGGGCCGGTCGGGGACGAGCTCGCATCGGGTCGTGACCACACCCAGCCTGACCCGCGGACCCAGCCGCGGGGTCATCAGCAGGCCCATCCGGCCGATCTCCCCGAGCCCGGCGTCGCGGGCGACGAGCGGCGCGATGACGCGATAATTGCCGTCGATGTGGGCCCGGGCCGGATGGCCCATGGCCCGGAGGGCCGCGGCCAACTGGACGGCGATCCGGGCCGCCTCGACATACTGCCGGCCGGACTCCATGACCGTGGGGGCGTTCGGGGCCGATCGCACCATGGACAGGTCCATCTCGACCGTGAAGGCGACCGCGTAGCCCGGCTCGAAGGGGATCGGCTCGCCGTAGCGCCGGAAATCCCGGCCGATGTGGGAGTAGACGTGATAAGGACGGAGCTCGGCGACGCCGACCGCCCGGGCCCCATAATAGAAGGCCAGGGATCTCAGGAACGCGGTCATCCTTCGGGGATCGGGGGCCGCGCAAACCTCCGAAACGGGGCCGTCGACGGAGTCGCGCAAGGATTCCGTCAGGAAGAAGCTCCCCTCGGCGGCCGCGAAAAGGGCCGGCTCGGCCAGCGTTCCTTTGGCCGAGAGCAGTCCGGGCAGGGCTCGGATCCCGTCGTCGATCCCCAGGTTTTCGGGCCGCATGGCATAGTAGGCGGCGTGCGCGGAAGTGCCCGGCCTCAACCGGACCCGGGAGAAGGGGATGTCGCGTTCGTCGAACCGGTCCATCAATCGACCTTCCTGTTCACCGGCTTGGGAGCTCTCACGGCGGCGGCCGTGCGGGGCAGCCAGACCAGCATCTGCCCGCCGCCGCGATTGGCCCAGGCGTAATAGGGGACGGCGAGGAAAGGCCGAGGGGCTGCGACCGTCTTTCCCGCGGCGTCCCGGGAGACGGCGTTCGCCAGGCCGGTGAGGACCAGGACGCCGTTGAGGAGCCCCGGCCGGGGCTCGGGGGTGAGGACCGCCCCGTCGGGGAGGACGAGGTCGAAGACGCGTTCGCCGTTGTCGACGCCCTCGACGGCGTAGACGAGCGGGCCGCGCTGGAGGGCGACCCGGCCTCGGTCCTCGGCCACGGCGTCGTTGGCGACGACGCGGCGGACCGGCATGGGGAGATAGAGCTCGACGCGGTCGCCGTCCTTCCATTCGCGGCGGAGGCGCGCGTAGCCGCCCACGACGTCGGGCGAGATCGGCTCCCCGTTGACCTTGAACACGGGCCCGTCGACGGCGGCGTCCAGGAACGCGTAGAGGTCCGTGGGCATGGCCTCGCCGCGGGCCCAGCCCGGGACGCGCAGGGCCAGCTCGAACGGACCGGCCTTGTCCGGCGAGACCGTCAGGGCGATCTCGCCGTCCCAGGGATAATCCGTCGTCTGGTTGACCGTGATCCGGCGGCTGCCGAGGGCGAGCGAGGCCTGGCCGGCGATGAAGAGGTTGACGTAGAGGACATCGTCCTTGGTCGCGTAGACGTAACCCGGGAGCGACGGCAGGAAACGGGTCATGTTGGGCGGACAGCAGGCGACCTCGAACCAGGGGCTGCGGGCGTAGCCGCCGGACGATTCGAGCGGGTTCTGGTAGAAGAACCGGTCGCCGGCGAGGGAGACGCCGGAGAGCAGGCCGTTGTAGAGGACGCGTTCGAAGACGTCCATGTACTTCGATTCGCCATGGAGAAGGAAGAGCCGGTAGTTCCAGAGGGCGTTGCCGATGGCCGCGCAGGTCTCGGTGTAGGCTTCGGCATTGGGGAGCTCGTAGGCCTCGCCGAAGGCCTCGGAGCCGCTGCGGGCGCCGACCCCTCCCGTCAGGTACTGTTTCCGGCCGGCGACGTCGAGCCAGAGGCGGTCGATGGCCGCGACGTACTCGGGGTAGCCGCCGAGCGCGGCGACATCGGCCATGCCCGAGTACATGTACATGGCCCGGACGGCGTGGCCGACGGCCTCGTCCTGCTCGAGGACAGGCTTATGGTTCTGCATGTACTCTTCGGAATCGTAGACGGCGAAGGGATCGTCGGGGTCGTGGCGTTCGCCGCCGAAGTAGCGGCCGCGCTCGTCGAGGAAAAACTTGGCTAGGTCGAGATAGGCGCGGTTGCCGGTAGCGCGGTAAAGCTTGGCCAGGCCGATCTCGATCTCCTGGTGGCCGGGAAAACCGTGCCGCTGGCCGGGGCCGGTGCCGAAGGTGCGGAGGATGAGCACGGCGTTCTTCTCGGCGATCGCCAGGAACGTCCGCCGGCCGGTCGCCTGGAAGTGGGCCACGGCCGCTTCATACATATGGCCGACGTTGTAGAGCTCGTGGCTGACGCGCAGGTTCGACCAGCGCTCGGGGCCGGAGCCGGGGGCCGGATGGGCGGGGTCGTTCGTCCGCGTTGTGAAGAGATAGCCGTCGGTTTCCTGGGCCAGGGCGATGAGAGCGATGAGGTCGTCGAGGGTCTTCTCGAGGGTCGGGTCGGGCCGCAGGCGGAGGGCATAGGCGGCCGCCTCCATGGCCTTGTAGACGTCGGAGTCGTTGAAGCGGCGGCCCTGGTGCGGCCCGGCCAGAAGGCGGGCGGCTTTGCGGAAGTTGTCGACGCGGCCGGTCTCCTCGTTCATCCGGAAGGCGTAGGGGATAGAAACGGAACGGTTGGTCTCGAGCCGGGGCGCCCAGAAGGAGTCCGCGAGCGTGACCTCCGTGAAGGGCACGGGCCGGATGGGATAGTCGGGCGGGGCGGGCGTCGCGGGGGGAGACGCGGGGGCCTCGCTCCGGCCGCGGCAGCCGGTTGAGGACAGGACGGCGAGGATGGACAGGACGAGGACGGGAACGAGCGGGACGTTCGGCTTCATGGGCCCTCCGGAGCGATAAATATACCACAGGGCGGCGCAATCGATTATAATCGCCGGCATGGAAGGACCGTGGCTCATCCTGGTCGGGGCGGCGGCCGGGGTCTTCGCCGGCCTTTTCGGCATCGGGGGCGGCATCATCATCGTCCCGGCGCTCATCCTGCTCGCCGGTTTTCCGCTCGTCCGGGCGACCGGGACGTCGCTGGCGGCCATCCTGCTCCCGGTGGGCATCTTGGGGGTCCTCGCTTACTATAAGGCCAAGATCATCGACATCCGGGCCTCGGCCTACATCGCGGCCGGGCTACTGACGTCGGTCGCGGTCGGAGCCTGGCTGGCCAACACCCTGCCGGCCGATATCATGCAGAAGCTCTTCGCTCTTTTCTGCCTTTATGTCAGCTGGAACTTCATCGACCCGGTCCGGCGCTACCGGAGTTGGCGGGGTCTCTCGGTCAGCGTCCGGCCGGAGCCCGGGACGGATCCCCGCCCTTCGCCCTGGCCGCTCCTCGGCATCGGCCTGCTGGCCGGGGTCATGGCCGGGATGTTCGGCATCGGCGGCGGCAACATCATCGTGCCGCTGCTGACGCTGGTCCTCCACTATCCGCCGAAGCGGGCCATCGCCACCTCGCTCGGGGCCATCCTGTTCCCGTTCGGGATCGCGGGCGTCCTTTTGTATCACAAGGCCGGGAATCTCGATCTCGCCGCCGCGGCCTGGATCGCCGGCGGCCTCTTCGTCGGGACCGTCTTCGGCGCGCGGATCACGATCAAGCTGCCGGGCCGGACCGTCAAGCTCGGCTACGGGCTCTTCCTCGTCTTCGTCGCCGCCTGGTTCCTGGTCTTCAGGCCCCTCCTCGGATCCCGTTAAGGTCCAAACGGGGTCAGACCCCAGTGGGCGAGGCCGTCAGGGCTTCGTCTTGAAGAGCTTGCCGGACGCCTTGGCGACCTCTTGCCCGTCGGCGTCGAGGAGGACGCTCTCAGCCAGCACGATGCGGCCCTTGTCTTCGAGGAAGCGGCCCTTCAAGGAATAAACGATCCCCGTCCGGGCCGGCTTGACGAAGCGCACGGTGATCTCGCCGGTGACGCACATGTGGCCCTTCGCGCCCGCGGCGTAGATCAGGGCCTCGTCGAGGACGGAGGCCAGGAGCCCGCCGTGAACGATCCCGGCCCAGCCCTGGAAATCGGAGGGAAAGACGACGTCGGCCGCGGATTCTCCTCGTTGCGGATCGGTCCGCAGGCGCAGCTTCAAGCCGATCGGGTTCTTCTCGCCGCAGATGAAACAGGTCCGGTCGTCGCGGAAGGCGTCGCTCATGGCCCGGATGTAGCATATTTCCCTTCGGCCCGCAAGGGCGCCGCCGACTTGTCCCGGCTTCGCGTTCCCGCTATAATCGGGACCGCGCTCAAGGCCGCCGCAAAGGAGAACCTCGATGACACCCCTATCCGAGAACGAGATCGTCCTCAGCCTCTTCAAGGAATGCGACGCCCTGCTGCAGGGCCACTTCAAGCTGACCTCGGGCAAGCACTCCGAGTGGTACTTCGAGAAGATCCGGCTCATCGACAAGCCGTCGGCGCTCGAGAAGATCGTCGACCTCCTGGCCGCCAAGATCCGGCGCGAGGTCCCCGACTTCGACTACGTCGTCTCCCCCGCTTACGGCGCCATCGCCATCGGCTTCCTGACCGCCCTCAAGCTGGGCAAGAAATTCGCCTTCAGCCAGCGGGCCGACGAGAAGATGACCGTCCGCTCGGGCTTCGCGGGGCTTGACGGCTCGAAGGCCATCATCGTCGAGGACATCCTGACGACGGGCGGGTCCATCCAGGAGGTCCTGGCCTGCCTCCGCGAGCGCCAGGTCTCGGTCGCCGGGATCTATGTCCTCGTCGACCGCAGCGCCGGCTCCGTGCCCATCGAGGGCAAGCCCGTCGGCAGCCTCCTGGCCCTCAAGGTCGAGGCCTTCGAGCCGGACGTTTGCCCCTTCTGCGCCAAGGGAATGCCCATCACCAAGCCGGGCGCGTCCGATAAGAAGGTCTGATCGAGATTCGCGTTTTTAGGGTAAAAAGCGCAAACGCGGTTTTCTTAACCTGTTCATTTAATTGGTCTTCTATCGTTCCGAAAAGCCTGCTTTTCGTCTAACCTTCTGTTTTCACATCACTGGCTGAGGTCCGACCCCGTTTGCGTTTGAGCTTGTCGGCGACGACGTAAAACGCCGGGACGACGATCAGGCTCAAGGCCGTCGATAGGACCAGGCCGCCGATGACGGCGATGCCCATGGGCCGGCGGATCTCCGCGCCCGATCCCAATCCCAGGGCCGGCGGGATGGCCGCCATCAGCGTCGCCGTGGCCGTCATCAAGATGGGCCGCAGCCGGATGGGCCCGGCCTTCTCCATGGCCTCCCGCGCCGCGAAGCCCTTCTCCCGGAACGCGTTGGCGTAATCGACGAGGATGATGGAGTTCTTCTTGACGATGCCCATGAGCAGCAGCAGCCCGATCATGCTGAAGATGTTCAGCGACTGCCCGGTGACGAGCAACGCGAAAGCCGCGCCGGCGATGGACAGCGGCAGGATGGTGATGATCGTCACAGGGTCCTTGAACGAGTTGAACTGCGAGCCCAGGATCATATAGGCGATGGCCACGCCCAGGAACATGGCGAAGAGCAGCGAGCTCATCGAGTCCCGGAAGGCCAGGCTCGAGCCGCCCAGGACGACGCGATAGCCGACCGGAAGGTCATCGGCCAGCCCCTCGATGACCCGCAGGGCCTCGCCTTGGGAATGGCCCGGGGCGACGTTGGCGAAGATCGAGATGGCCCGCTCGCGGTCGCGGCGGGTGATGGCCTGCAGGGCGGCCTTTTCCTCGAAGAGGACGAGCGACGACAGCGGGACGAGCTCGCCGTTGCCGGCCCGGACTCGCAGCCGCGAGATGTCCTCGGGCCGCGACCTCTGGCCGGCCATGAGCTTGAGCCGGACGTCGAGGCGGCGGCCGCCCGTGCTGTACTTGCCGACCCGGATGCCGCCGACGAGGGCATTGATGGTGGTGGCCACGTCGTCGACGGAGACGCCGACATCGGCGCACACGGCCCGGTCCGGGGTCACGCGCAGCTCAGGCATGCCGACCCGGTAATCGGAGTCGAGGTCGACCACGGTCCCGGTCTCTGTCAGCTCTTCCATGAACTTCTGGCTCAGGGGCACGAGCTCGTTCCAGTCGCCGCCACGAACGGAGAACTCGATCGGGAAGCCGCGCTGGGCCGTGAATCCCTGCTGCGACGTGTCCTGGATGACCGCCCGGACGCCGGGGATGGCGTTGAGCTCGCGGCGGATAACGGCCGAGAACTCGGCCTGATTCATCTTTCGCTCGGACGGGGGCGCCAGGGTCAGGAACATCATCCCGGAGTTGACCCCGCCGCCGCCGCCGAAGCCGCCGACGAAGCTGAAGGTCTGGATGACCTCCGGATGCGCGTTGACGACCTCCTCGGCCTTGATGAGGAGGGCATCGGTCTCGGAGATATCCGATCCGACGGCCGTCTGGAGGCGGATCATGATGCGGCTCTGGTCCTGCGACGGCACGAACTCGCTCGGCAGGATCGTGAAGACGACGATGGCCAGCCCGAACAGGACCGCCGCAAGAACGAGGACGAGGCCGGGCTTGCGCAGGCCGCGGTGCAGGATCCGGCTGTAGGCCCCTTCGAGCTTGGTGAAGGCCCGGTCGACGGCCAGGCCGACCTTGTTCCGGCCCTCTCGCGACGTTTTCAGGAACTGCGAGCAGCGGGCCGGGGCCAGGGTGACGGCCTCGACGTAGGACAGGAGGACGGCCAGGCAGAGCGTAATGCCGAACTGGAGGAAATACCGACCGATGATGCCCTTCATGAAGATGACCGGCAGGAAGATGGCCACGACGGCCAGGGTCGCGGCCAGGGCGGCGAAGGCGATCTCCTTGGTCCCCTCGAGGGCCGCCGGCACCAGGGCCTTGCCGCCCTCGCGGTGGCGGAAGATATTCTCCATGACCATGATGGCGTCGTCGACGACGATGCCGACGGCCAGGGCCAGGGCCAGGAGGGTGAAGGTGTTGAAGGTGAAGCCGAGGAAGTAGATGATGGCCACGGTGCCGAGGAGCGACATGGGGATGGCCAGGATGACGTTGAGCGTGCTCGACAGCGATCCCAGGAACAGCCAGCAGACGAAGGCCGTCAGCACGACCGAGAGCAGGAGCTCGAACTGGATCTCGTTGACCGAGTGCCGGATGAATTCCGTGCTGTCGTTGGTGATGCCGACCGTCATGTCGGCCGGCAGGGTCTTGGCGTACTCCTCGATGGCCGCGCGGACGCTCTTGGCCAGGGCCACGGCGTTGGCGCCCCGCTGCTTCTTGATGCCGATGCCCTGGGCCGGACCGCCGTCCATGCGGGCCAGGCGCCGGACGTCCTCGAAGCCGTCCTCGACCAGGGCCACGTCGCTGAGATAGATCGGGCTTCCCTGGACCTCCCGGACGACGATCTTGCGCAGGGTCTCGAGGTCGACGGCCTCGCCCAGGACGCGGACGTTGACCTCGCGCCCGGTCGTCTCGAGCCGCCCGGCGGGCAGCTCGATGTGCTCGCGCTGCAGGGCCGAGATGACGTCGCGCACGGTCAGACCTTTCTCGTCGAGACGGGCCGCATCGAGCCAGATGCGGATGTTCCGCTCGAGCGTGCCCATGAGCGAGATCTCGCCGATGCCCGGGATCGTCTGGAGCCTCTCCTTGAGCCCGTACCGGACGTAATCGCTGAGGACCCGCTGGGGATAGGGCCCGGCCAGGCGGGCCATCATGATGGGCTGGTCCTCGGGATTCTGCTTGGACGTGATCGGCGGATCCATATCCCGGGGCAGGCGACGCTGGGCCTGAGAGACCTTGGCCTGGACGTCCTGGAGGGCCAGGTCGACGTCGCGGGACAGCTCGATCTCGACCGTGATGTTGCAGGACCCCTGGCGGGCGCTCGAGGTCAGCGTCCGGACGCCCTCGACCTGGATGAGGGCCTCCTCGAGCGTCTCGACCACCTCGTTCTCCATGACTTCGGGCGCCGCGCCCTCCCAGGTGGCGGAGACGTTGATGGTCGGAAAATCGACGTCGGGGAACTGGCTGATGCCGATCCGCCCTCCGGCCACGACGCCGAAGACGACGGTGGCGGCCATGAGCATCCAGGCCAGGACGGGTTTTCTGACGCAAGCTTCGGTGAGGTTCATGGAGCGGTCCCTTCGTTCACTTCTTTTCGGGCGCGGCCGCCCCGGCCGGCTCGCCGATGCGCACGGTCACGCCGTTCGAGAGGGCCTCGGCGCCGCGAATGACGATCATCTCCCCGCCGCTGAGTCCCGACAGGATCTCGACCCGGCCGTCGGCCGAGCGCATGCCCAAGGTCAGGATGCGCTCGACGGCCTTGTCGCCCTCGACGATGTAGGCCAGGAAGCCGCGCTCGCTCGGGCGCACCGCGGCGACCGGGACGACGGGAGCTTGGGTGGCCGAGGCCACGGGCACCGTGATCTCGGCGAAGGAGCCCGGCCGGAGGGCCCGGTCGCCCGCGTCGTCGATATGGGCCGTGATGTCGACGAGGCGCGAGGTGTCGTCGGCCGACTCGGCCACGTGGACGACCTTGGCCGCGAACTCGCGGCTGTCCTCGCGGACGCGAAAGACCGCCCGCTGTCCCGGCTTGATCCGGGCCGCGTCGCGCTCGGGGACGCGGAACCTGAGGAGGAGCGGATCGCGGCGGACGAGCGTCGCCAGGACGGTGCCGGCCTGGACGAACTGACCGGTCTGGACCGTCCGGGTCTGGATGACCCCCGAGATGGGGGCCTTGACGAAAGCGTCGCTGAGGTTGAGCTTGGCCTGGTTGAGGGCCGAGCGCTTCTCGGCGACCTCGGAGGCGGCGGTCAGCACCTTGGTCCGCCAGGTCTCTACCTCTTCGCCCGGGATGAGGCCGGGATTCTGGGTCGTGACCGTCTCGCGCCGCTTGAGCCCGGCCTCGGCGTCGGCCTTGGAGGCTTCGGCCTTCTCGAACGAGGCCTGGGCCGATTCGACGGCCAGCCGGTAGCGCTCGGTCTCGATCTCGACCAGTACCTGGCCGGCGGCGGCGAATTCCCCCTCGGAGAAACGGACCCGGTCGACGGCGCCGGAGACCCGGGCGGTCACCTGGACCTTCTCGAAGGCCTCGACGGAGCCGACCGCCGCGACGGAATAGACGAGGGACCGGACCGGGACCTGTTCCACGTCGACGGGGAACTGGATGCGGCCCCGCCCGCCCGGCCCGCCGGCGGGTCCGGGGTCCTTCTTCTTACAGGCCCCGAAGGAAACGGCGAGCGCCGCGGCGGCGAGGACGACGACGAGCTTCCGGTATTTCATGGGGATCACGTGCGTGGCTCCTTCCCGAAGGGATCGAGTCCCAGGGCCGCTTCCAGGTTGAGGAAAGCGACGCCCAGGCCGTATCGTTCCTGGACGAGGGCGACCTCGGCCTCGAAGAGGCTGACGATGGCGTCGGCGACCTCGAGAGCGGAGGCCAGGCCCTGGCGGTAGAGTTCGGTGGTTTCGGCCGCGTTCTTCTTGGCGACCTCGTGGGCGACGGTGGCCTGCTTGAGAGAGGCCCGCTGGCTGGACAGTGAGACCAGGGCCTCCCGGACCTCGACGTCGACCTGTCGCGTCGCCGCCTGGAGGTCGAGATCGGCCATCCGGGCCAGGGCTTTTTGTTCCTTGCTCTGGCCGAACCGGGAGCCGCCGTCGAAAAGCGACCAGGTCAAAGTCGCGCCGACGCTCCAGTTCCAGTTCCGGTTGTTGAAGCTGGCCTCGTTCGTCAGGCTGTAGCGGCCGCTGGCGCCGAGAGAGGGCAGCCAGCCGAGCATGGGCAGCTTGGACAGGGAGCGCTGGGCCGCGGCGAGCGAGCGGAGGGACCCGACGTCCAAGCGCCGCGCCAGGGCCTCGGCGATGAGCCCCTCGGCGGAAGCGGCTTCGGCGGAGGCGGCCTCGATCAGGAACTCGGGAACGACAAGGGGCCCCCGGACGGCGTCCGCGGCGTCGAGCAGGTGGCCGAGCTGGAGGGTGCTGGTCTCGACCTGCCCCTTGACCTGGGTCAGGCCGACCTCGGCCGTGGCGTACTCGAGCTCGGCCCTGGTGACATCGTTGACCGAGGCCAGGCCGGCCGCGAAACGGGCCTTGGCCGCCTCGAGGCTCTGGCCGGCGTAGGCGAACCGCCGCGCCGAGGCCTCCCGGACCTGGGTCGTGCCCAAGGTGGCCAGGAAGGCCTGGCTGACCTCGAAAGCCAGCTGCCTCCGGCTCTCGGCGGCCGCGGCCACATCGGCGTCCCGTCGGGCCCGAACGGCCGCGAGGCTGGTCAGGCTGCGGGCGTCGAACAGGGTCTGGCTGAGGGCGATGGTCTCCGACAGGGCGTTATAGCGCTGGATGATGACCTCGGTTTCGCCGACGATCCTTCTGGTTTCATAGGCCCTGCGGGTATAGGTGCCCGTGCTCGTGATCGAGGGGAGGAAGAACGACCGCGCTTGGGCGACCCGGGCGTTGGCGGCGACGACCTCCTCCCATGTGGTTTTGGCCCGCTCGTTCCTCTCCAGGGCCAGCTTGACCGCCTCGTCGAGGGTCAGGGGGGCGTCCTGGGAGGCGACGAGGGGGGCCAGGGTGATGATCAGGCCGAGCGCAAAGGCGGCGAGGCGCCTTCCCAGGCCCTGTCCGGTTTCGTATGCCATCGTCTTGTCTCCTGCGAATTTGCACAGAACTATACCACAAGACATTTTGACGCGTCGCGGCTTCTTTTCTTCCCGCTTTCTCCTGCCTTTTCCAGGGAAGACCGGCGGGCCGCGGCCGTCTAATACAGAGGGGAGGTGCCGACATGACGACGAAGCTTATCATTACAGCGGGACTCGCGCTGTCCCTGACGGCCTTGAGGGCCGTTCCCGCCGCCCCGACGCCCCTCTCATCCGTTGGGTTCTCCCAGGCCCAGCGGGGCGGGCCGGAGCTCGACCGGAAGGTCCAGGCCTTCCTCGAGGCCCACGCCGGCCGCTGGCGCGACATGAACGTCCCCGAGTCCGACGGCCGCGTCCTCCACGACCTCATCGTCGAGAAGGGTTATACCCGGGCCCTGGAGATCGGGACGTCGACCGGGCACTCGGGGATCTGGATCGCCTGGGCCCTGAGCAAGACCGGCGGCAGGCTGATCACCATCGACATCGACGAAGGCCGCTACCGCGAGGCCGTGGCCAACTTCCAAGAGGCGGGCCTCGTCGGCTTCATCGACGCCCGCCTGGCCGACGCCCACGAGCTCGTCCCCGCCCTGCCCGGCCCCTTCGACTTCGTCTTCTGCGACGCCGACAAGGACTGGTACAAGAACTACTTCACGGCCGTCCTGCCCAAGCTCGCGGCCGGCGGCGCGTTCGTCGCCCACAACGTCTCGGCGCGCATGAGGCGCGGCGGCTGGGGCAGCGCCGACTTCGTCGAGCACGTCCTCTCGCTCCCGTTCATGGAGACGACGTTCGTCGAGCGCGGCGGGGGGATCTCGATCAGCGTCAAGAAGGCGGAGAAGTAAGCTCGGGGCCGCGGCCGGCCCGCCGGCCTACCACTTCTTATATTTCCAGAAGACGAAGAAGCCGACCACGGAAATGCCGGCCAGGCCCAGGATGATCCAGAAGGCCGGATGCTCCCGGAGGCCGAACGGCAGGGTGACGTTCATGGAGAAGATGGAGACGATCAGCGTCGGCACCATGATCGAGATGGTGATGATGTTCAGCGTCTTCATCAGGACGTTGAGGTTGTTGCTGACGATGGAGGCCCGGGCGTCCATCAGGCTGGCCAGGATGTTGGTGTAGACCTCGGCCTGGCGGTAGCACTGGTTGTTCTCGACGGCGATGTCGTCGAGCAGCTCCATCTCCTCCTGGGTGAACCCGAACTTCCCCGCGTTGTGCCGGATCTTGTCGATGAGGGCGCCGTTGGAGTTGACCGCGTTCTGGTAGTAGACCAGGCTCTTCTGGAGGGCGAACAGGTTGATGAGGAAGCGGTTCTCCTTGGCCTTGTTGATCTTCTGCTCGACGTCGTCGGCGATCTGGTTGATGATCCGGAGGTGCTCCATGAAGTGGAAGATGGCCCGGTAGATGAGACGGATGACGAGCTCGCGGACGCTGCCGACGCGGGCCAGCTGCTTGCCCTCGAACAGGGTCGTGTCGTCGGCCACGACCAGGATGATCAGGTCGCCGAAGAAAAAGACGCCCATCGTCGAGGCCTTGAACAGGAGCTGATCATCGCCCGAATAGTTCTTCGGCCGCTTGTAGATGAAGGCGATGTGGCCCGGCTCGCACTCGAGTCGGGCCTGCTCGTCGGGGTCGAGGGCGGAACTCAGGGTGTGCTCGTCGATCTGGTAGGTGTCGACGAGCAGGCGCTTCTCGGCCTCGTCGGGATTGACGTAGAGGAGGATCGGGGCCTTGGCGTCGTCCGTGGGGACGATCCTCTGGTTCTCGATGACGTAGCGTCGGAGCATCCCCGGCCTCCTTTCAGCGGCTTCCCGTCCGCGGCGATCCGACCCGGACGACCATTATGCGCCCGCCGCCGGGGAAATGGCAAGCCCGTCGCTAGTCGAGCTTGACCGTCTTGGCGATCCTGCCGCCGTGCCGCGAGAGGTACTCGATCCTGATCTCGCCCTTGCCCTCGACCAGGAACTGGTGCTCGACCTTGCCGAAGCCGGGCACGATCGTGAACTGGAGCTCGGGCCGCTCCTTCTTGTAAGCGACCTGGTCGCGGTAGGGATCGAGGAGCGGGCCGCCGGCCACGACCTTGGCCCCGGACACCTTCAGCATGTCCTTGGGATAGAGATTGGCCCTCTGAGCGAGGTAGCTCATCGTCGGCATGGCCTTGGGATTGGCCAGCCGCGTCCGCACGCGGGTCAGGCCGCCGCCGAGGGCCTTGACCTCGAACGCCTCGAGCGAGACCTCGGGCAGGTGCTTGGCCGTGAACAGGACGGCCATGGCGTTGCGATGGACGAGGTCCTTGATCATGAACGGGGCCCCGAGCCGGGAGCTCATCTTGACCCAGCCGCCGACCTCGACGTCGCCGTAATCGGGGTGCTTGAGGGGCTTCCAGGGTTTGTAGAGCTCGCCCTGGACGACGTTGTCGCTGAACTTGAGCCTCTCGCGGTCCGATATGCCCTCGGAGAAGATGTCCCGCACCGCTTCCTCCCGGGGCGTGCCCGGCTCGGGCCGCTCCGAGACGCCCTTGAAGGCCTCGGACTCGCCCTGGAAGACCTCTGAGCAGTAGAAGTAGGCGCCCATGATCTGGGTGATCCACTCGCCGGAGTCGCCGTAGGTCGTGTAGAGGTCCTTCCAGGAGATCATGTAACGGTAGCCGGGGATGATCCGCTCGCCCTGCTTGCCGAGGAAGTCGTAGACGGCGACGTCCTGGGCCGGGTATTCGCCGAGGCCCTTGCGGCTCGGGCCGCGCAGGAGCATGCCGCCGTTGTTGTGGAAGGACCAGGCGAACACGATGTTGGGTTTGGTCATCGTCCACTCGGCCAGACCCTTGAGCCCGACGCCGGAGAAGGGATACTCGCCCGAGCCGCCCTGGACGTAGGACGGGGCCCAGTCGAACCCCCAATTACGGTTGGGATCGACGTAGCCTTCCCCGTCCTCGTTGACCTGGCCGTCGCCATCGTTGTCGAGGCCCTCTTCGCCGAGCATGGTCCACTCGCCCTTCTCGCCCGGCTTGACGCGGACCATCAGGCGGGCGTCCTCGGGGTCGGTCTTGTATTGACCGAAGGGGTCCTTCTTGCGCATCGTGCAGAGGTTGCCGTCGCCGTCGAGGTCGTCGGACGGGTCCTCGTCGAAGAGCCCGTCCCGGTCGTCGTCGGTGGGGATGCGCAGGGTGCGGTTGCTGCTCGGCGTGTTGGCGTCGGCGAAGAAATGGAACCGGCCGTCGACGTTGACGACCGGGACGACGTAGAAGCAGTTCTTGTCGACGAGGGCGGTGACCTCCGCGTTCTTGCCGTAGCCGCCGAGGAGGAAATCGAGGAGGTAGAGCGAGATGTCCCCGCCCTGGATCTCGTTGCCGTGCATGTTGCCGTCGACATACATGGCCGGCTTGTCGAGAGCGGCGCCGGTCTTCGGATTGTTCACGGTCATGACCATGATCGGCCGGCCCTCCTCGCTCTTGCCGGCGGTCTCGAGCGTCGTCAGCTGCGGGTAGGCCTTGTTGAGGGCCTTGAGGGCGTCGTAGACCTGGTCGAGCGAGTGATACTGATCGAACCGCAGGGGGACCACGATCTCGGCCTTCTGGGCCGGGAGGATCGCTGCGGCGAGCAGTACGAACAGGGCGAAACAGGCGAGCTTCTTCACTTGGCACCTCCCAGGTCGACGGAGCGGGAATCGCCCCAGGCGGTCTGCGTTCCCGCCTTGATCTCGATCTTGACCGGTTTCCCCGCCCGGACGATCCAGGTCACGGGCTTGGCGCCGTGGGCCGGGACGGACGGGACGAGCGCGCGCTTCTTGCCTTCGACGATGTCGAAGCCCTGCCCGCTCAGCGTGACGACGACGGGCAGCACCCGCTGATTGCGGCCGGCCATGGCCGTCGGGTACGGCAGGCCGCCCGTGTTCTCGATCCAGGCCTTGATCTCGTAGACCCCCGTGCCGAGCTTCTTGACCTTGGCGTCGGCGATCCCGATGCGGGCCATCTTCTTGGAGACCTCGAAGACCCAGGGCACCTGGCCCTTGAGCAGGCCGTCGATCAGCTTCGCGGGCGGCGTGTTGTCGACGAACGGCGCGGCGCCGCCGATCTCGACCTCGCCCAAGGTCGGGTGTTGGTACGGCTTCCAGGCCACGAAACCCCGGCCGCCGAGCTCCTTGTCGCTCCAGGCGACGAGGGCTTTTTCCTTGGGGTCCGCCCCGCCCTCGGCTGGCTTCTTGGGCATCTGCTTCATCATCTCGGCCATCTTTTTTGTGTCCATCATGCCGCCCTTGAGGGC
This sequence comes from Candidatus Aminicenantota bacterium, assembly GCA_041304225.1. GTDB lineage: Bacteria > Acidobacteriota > Aminicenantia > Aminicenantales > Saccharicenantaceae > RBG-16-66-30. The sequence continues at coordinate 805 of JBFYNT010000035.1, read as the reverse complement.
CTCGAAGACCTGCTTGGCCTTGAACTGGTCGGGGGCGCCGGCGGCCTTGAGGAAGGCGTCGACCTTCTCCTCGCCCAGGGCGATGAACTCATCGTTGGTCATCTTCTCGAGCTTCTCGGGCGTCAGCTCCTCGGCCGGCTTCTCCTCCTTGACCTCGGGCAGGGTCCAGAAGTCCATGGCGAAGGAGGGCAGTCCGAGGTGGTAGTAGGCGTAGAGCTCAAGGGAGCCGTCCTTGTCGGGCGCCGGGTCGAGGCGCTTGGCGTCAAGCTTGGCGGCTTTGAGGAACTCCTTGTAGCCCTCGGAGAGCTCCTTCCAGAACTTGAGGTCGTCCTCGAGCGGGTTGACGACCGCCCCGAGCTCCAGGAAGCCGGCGACGAGGCCTTCCGTGACCTCCATGCCGGGCTGGACGAGCGGTTTGACCAGCTCGATGATCTCGGCCATGGAATAGGTCCGGGTGGGGTCGGCGTTGATGAAGCCGGCCACGCGCTCGGGGACCTTGATGGCGTTGAAGTCGGCATCGCCCTTGCGGCCGGCCCGCGGCGGATTGAGGCAGTAGCTCGACTCGCCGAAGACGAAGACCAGGCCGATCTCGCGGTGCTTGTCGAAGAACTGAAGCAGGGCGAAGGTCTCCGGCTCGCTGCCTGACCAGGGCCCGCCGTCGGGCGCGTGGAACTTGAAGAGGTGGGGGAAGGCCGTGCCGACATTGACGCCGCCCGGCCCGTCCTCGTTGATCTGGCCGTCGCCGTCGTTGTCGAGGCCCTCGGGATAGAGCTTCCAGACGCCCTTTTCGCCCTTGGACCAGTCG
>JBFYNT010000034.1:0-4287 GCA_041304225.1 Candidatus Aminicenantota bacterium | reverse complement strand
GAAGGCCGTCAGGGCTTTTTGATACTCGTCCTTCTTCGATCGTTGTTCGCGCACGGTTGTTCCTCTCGATACGTGATGAATTGCGCTTATTTTACACGACTTGCCCGTCTTTGACAACCCGTGCCGTCTCCGGCCGGAACCGCCGCGGATCAGGGGCCAAGGAGGTCGTCGGAGAGAGCCCGGGGCTGATTTTCATGCCGGAAGGGAGACAGGTGCGCTTCCGTGCGTGCCCCCCTTCAGGGACGGCGGACCAGAGCGGGGACAGGTGCCCCGGGGTACATGTCCCCGCTTTGCGGATGTGGTAGAATGGTCGGGTGAAAAAGCGCCTGGAAGAGATCCTGGAGAAGGTCCGCTCCGGCAAGCTCACGACCGCCAAAGCCCTCGAGCTCCTCGAAGGCTTCCCCTACTGTGACCTCGAATTCGCCAAGGTCGACCACCACCGCGAGGTCGCCAAGGGCGCGCCCGAGATCGTCTTCGGCCTGGGCAAGACCCCGGACCAGATCGCCCGCATCTCGCGGGAGATCCTGGACAAGGGATCGAACCTGCTCGTCACCCGCGTCGAGCCCGCCGCCTGGTCCCGGATCAGGGCCAAGCTCCCGGGCGCTGTCTACAGCGAGCCGGCCCGGACCGTCAGCCGGGTCCAGGTCCCTCCCCCGCCCGGCCGGGGCACGATCGCCGTGCTCACCGCCGGCACCTCGGACATCCCGGTGGCCGAGGAGGCCGCCGTGACCGCGGAGACCCTGGGCAACACGACCGAGCGCATCTACGACGTCGGGGTGGCCGGCCTCCACCGGCTCCTCGGCCAGTACGAGCGCCTCCGCAAGGCCCGGGTCGTCATCGCGGTCGCCGGCATGGAGGGGGCCCTGCCGAGCGTCGTGGCCGGGTTGGTCAGGGTCCCGGTCGTCGCCGTGCCGACGAGCGTCGGGTACGGGGCGTCGTTCAAGGGCCTGGCCGCCCTGCTGGCCATGCTCAACGCCTGCCCGGGCGGGGTCGCCGTGGTCAATATCGACAACGGTTTCGGGGCCGGCTTCCTGGCCAGCCAGATCAACCATCTCTAGCGCATAGGAACGGGCGTCGGACGTCCGAAAGAATAACGGATAGAACACCTTGACAAGGTGCGACCCCGTCCCTATATTCTATGAGAACACGCGGGCCAAAAAGCATTCATGGAGATCATTGACCAGGTCAGGCAGGCCTCGTCCATCGTCGAGATCGCCTCGCAGTACACCACCCTGAAGCGCCGGGGACGCAAGTGGGTCGGCCTCTGCCCGTTCCACACCGAGAAGACCCCCTCGTTCACGGTCGACGAGGAGAAACAGCTCTACCACTGCTTCGGCTGCGGCGTCGGCGGGGACGTCTTCTCCCTGCTCATGGAGCGCGAGAACCTGACCTTTCCCGAGGCCCTCAAGAGCCTGGCCGAGAAATACCGCATCCTGCTGCCGGCCCATCAGCGGGTCCGGCCCGAGGTCCTCAAGCTCGAGGAGAAGCTCTTCAAGATCAACGAGCTCGCGGTCGGGTACTTCAAGAAGAACCTGTACAACACGCCCGAGGGCAAGAAGGCCCTCGAGTACCTGAAGAAAAGGGGCCTTTCGGAAGAGACGGTCCAGACGCTCAAGATCGGCTACGCGCTCAACGCCTGGACCGCCCTGCTCGACGCCTTCAAGTCCAAGGACGTCCCGGTCTCGCTGCTCGAGAAGGGCGGCCTCGTCCTGCCGGGCTCGAGGCCGGGCGAGTACCGCGACCGCTTCCGGGGCCGGGTCATCTTCCCCATCTTCAGCCTGACCGGCCGGGTCGTCGCCTTCGGCGGCCGGACGATCGTCGACGCCGAGCCGAAGTACCTGAACTCCCCGGAGACCCCCCTCTACTCCAAGGGCAAGCTCCTGTACGGCCTGAACTTCACCAAAGACGCCATCCGCCAGGAGGGAACGGCCATCCTGGTCGAGGGATACACGGACTTCTCGTCGCTCTACCAGGCCGGCTTCACAAACGTCGTGGCCTCGCTCGGCACGGCCCTGACGGCCTGGCAGGTCGCCCAGGTCATGCGCTTCGCTCCGCGGCTCATCGTCAATTACGACGGCGACAGCGCGGGCCGGACGGCCATGGCCCGGGCGGTGCCGCTCGGCTTCGAGAAGGGCCTCAACGTAGAGGTCCTCGTCCTGCCCGACGACCTGGATCCCGACGCGTTCCTCAAGAAGCACGGCGGGGACAAATATCAGGCCCTGCTGAAGAAGACCGTCAGCGGCCTGGATTTCCTGGTCGATTCGCTGGCCGCCGGGGCCCGGATGGGCGTGCCCGAGGAAAAGGGCAAAGTCGCCCATGCCGTGGTCCGGGAGATCGAGAAAGTGCCCGATCCCATCGCCCGGAGCGAATACCTGCGGCGGGCCAGCGCCAAGCTCGGCGTCGCCGAGGAGCTCCTGCGCGGCATCGTCGGGCCGGGGGCCCGGGACAAGGGCCCGGACGAACCCGGACTGTTCTGCCCGGCGGAGAAGCGGCTCTTCCAGATCCTGATGACCGACCGCGCCATCGCCCCCGAGGTCTTCGCCGAATGCGACGGCGAGCTCTTCCTGGGCCTGCGGAGCGAGCCGGTCTTCCGGCACATCCTGGAGAGCTTCCGGAGCGACGCGGACTGGAGCTTTCCCAGCCTGCAGGGCAAGGTCCCGCCCGCTCTCCTCTCCCAGCTGGCCCAGGCCATGTTCGAGAAGGCCTCCCAAGGCACCCTGGACGAGGCCCTGGAGTGCCTGAGATCCCTGCGGAAGATCCGCCTGCTCAGCTCGCTCAAGGCCATCCAGCAGAAGATCGCCCGGGCCGAGAAGGACGGCGACCGGGAGATCATCCCGGACCTCCTGTATCAGAAACAGGACGTCACCAAGCAGCTCCTGTCGATGCATTGAGAGGGAAGAAAACGACATGCCCGTTCGTCATAGAACATTCAACGGAAAAAGAGGTGCGCGCCGTGGCTCCGGACAATAAATTTCACAAGGACGAGATCTCCCAGCTCATCTCCAAGGGCCGCAAGCAGGGCTACCTCCTGTTCGAGGAGATCGACAAGACCTTCACCGAGGACCTCGACTCCGAGGAGGACTTCGACGACTTCCTGTCGTCGATGGGCGACTACGGGATCAGGATCCTCGACTCCCGCCAGAAGGAGATGCTGCCCCAGCGCCGCAAGAGCGACCTCGTCTCGACGCACGGCCTGGAGCGGACGACCGATCCGGTCAAGCTCTACCTCCGCGAGATGGGCAACATCTCCCTGCTGACCCGCGAGGGCGAGATCTCCATCGCCCGGGAGATCGAGCGGGGCGAGAAGAGCATCATCAAGGCCCTCAGCCGGACCCGCCTGGTCCTCAACGAGGTCCTGGCCCTCGAGGACCGGATCAAGGAGAACCCCTTCGTCATCCAGGAGATGTTCGACGTCTCCGAAGAGGACATCGCCGAGGGCAAGCTCGAGGAGAAGAAGAAGCAGATCCTGGCCAAGGTCAAGAAGATCCGGGAGCTGAGCCGCAGGCTCGACCGCATCCCGGAGAAGAGGAAGACCCTGGTCAGCCGCGGCCGGATCATCGTCAAGATCAGCCGGACCATCCGCGAGCTCAACCTCCGCTCGACGCACCGCGAGCAGATCATCGACGAGCTCCGGGCCCGGTTGAAGTCGATCAACGACCTCGAGGACACCCGCGACGACTGGGCGGCCGTCCTGGCCAAGAAGCGGAAGAAGGACGATCCCGTCCTGAAGCAGAGGATCCGCGACGCCAACCGGGACCTGAGGAGGCAGACCACCGAGATCGGCCTCGACCCGGAGTCCCTGCGGAAGGCCGTCCGGGCCATCACGGCCGGCAAGAAGGTCAGCGACCAGGCCAAGAAGGAGCTCGTCGCGGCCAACCTGCGGCTGGTCGTCTCCATCGCCAAGAAGTACAGCAACCGCGGCCTCCAGTTCCTCGACCTCATCCAGGAGGGGAACATGGGGCTGATGAAGGCCGTCGAGAAGTTCGAGTACCGCCGCGGCTACAAGTTCTCGACCTACGCCACCTGGTGGATCCGGCAGGCCATCACGCGGGCCATCGCCGACCAGGCCCGGACGATCCGCATCCCCGTCCACATGATCGAGACGATCAACAAGCTCATCCGGGTGTCGCGGGCCCTGGTCCAGGAGATCGGCCGCGAGCCGACGAGCGAGGAGATCGCCAAGAAGATGGACATGCCGGTCAGCAAGGTCCGCAAGATCATCAAGATCGCCCAGGAGCCCATCTCCCTCGAGACGCCCATCGGCGAGGAGGAGGACAGCCACCTCGG